>CAYPJK010000267.1:0-4921 GCA_964411025.1 uncultured Nevskia sp. | reverse complement strand
TGACCTTGAAGTCCATATCGCCGAGGTGATCTTCGTCGCCGAGGATGTCGGTCAGCACCGCCCAGCGGTCGCCGTCCTTGATCAGGCCCATCGCCACGCCAGCCACCGGCGCCTTGATCGGCACGCCGGCATCCATCAGCGCGAGGCTCGCCGCGCAGGCCGAGGCCATTGACGAAGAACCGTTCGATTCGGTCACTTCGGCGACAACGCGGACGACATACGGGAAATCCTTGACCAGGTCTGGCATCACGGCGGCAACGCCGCGCTTGGCCAGGCGCCCGTGGCCGATCTCGCGGCGCTTCGGCGCGTTCAGGCGGCCGGTTTCACCGACGCAGTACGGCGGGAAGTTGTAGTGCAGCATGAACTGGTCGCGCGACTCGCCCTGCAGGTTCTCGATCAGCTGCGCGTCCTTGCCAGTGCCGAGCGTGACGACACCGATGACCTGGGTCTCGCCGCGGGTGAATACCGATGAACCGTGGGTGCGCGGCAGAATGCCGACCCCCATATCCAGGCGACGTACGGTCTTGTTGTCGCGGCCGTCAATGCGTGGGGCACCCGACAGGATGCGATCGCGGACCACCGAGTATTCGAGGTCGCCGAAGGCCGTCTTGACCTTGGCTGCATCGAACTTCGGCGCATCACCCGAAGCCAGCGCCGCGATGGCGGCATCGCGCACGGCCTTGACGGCGTCCTGGCGAGCCTTCTTGTCAGTGATCGCGTAGGCGGTGGTGACGTCGCTGGTGTAGGCAGCCAGCGCGGCGGTCAGGTCGGCATTGGCGGTTGCAGCGGTCCAGGCCTGCTTCGGCTTACCGGCTTCGGCCACCAGTTCGTTGATCGCCTTGATCGCGGCCTGCATCTGTTCGTGGCCGTACAGCACGGCGCCAAGCATCACGTCTTCCGACAGCTGCTGCGCTTCGGA
This sequence comes from uncultured Nevskia sp., assembly GCA_964411025.1. GTDB lineage: Bacteria > Pseudomonadota > Gammaproteobacteria > Nevskiales > Nevskiaceae > Nevskia. The sequence goes on along the minus strand of CAYPJK010000267.1, from coordinate 4,002 downwards.
TTCGACCATCAGCACGGCATCGGCCGTGCCGGCGACGACGAGGTCAAGCTTCGATTCTTCAAGCTGCTTGTGCGTCGGGTTCAGCACGTAAGCGCCGTCGATGTAGCCGACACGCGCAGCACCGATGGGGCCCTGGAACGGGACGCCGGCCAGCGACATCGCGCAGGACGCGCCGAGCAGCGCCGGGATGTCGCCATCGATCTGCGGATTCGACGACACCACCATCGCAACGACCTGAATCTCGTTGTAATAGCCTTCCGGAAACAGCGGACGCATCGGCCGATCGATCAGGCGCGAGGTCAGCGTTTCCTTCTCCGTCGGGCGGCCTTCACGCTTGAAGAATCCACCCGGGATACGGCCGCCCGCGTAGGTGCGCTCCATGTAATCGACGGTCAGCGGGAAGAAGTCCTGACCTTCCTTGGCTTCCTTTTTCGCCACAACCGAAACCAGCACGACAGTCTGGTCGACGGTGACGAGCACCGCTGCAGTCGCCTGGCGGGCGATGGCACCGGTTTCGAAAGTGACGGTGTGGGCACCGTACTGGAATGATTTCTTGATGGGCGCTACGGGATAGACCATGTCTGGCTCTGTCGAACTCGGAGAGGGAACAGCGACGTTGCGTCGGCTTTAGCGACGCAGACCGAGTTCGGCGATCAGCTTGGAATAGCGACCTTCGTCTTCGCGCTTCAGATAGTCGAGGAGCTTGCGGCGCTGGTTGACCATCATGGTCAGGCCACGGCGCGAGTGATGGTCCTTCTTGTTGGCTTCGAAGTGCGGCTGCAGCGTCTTCAGACGCTCGGTGATCAGCGCAACCTGCACTTCCGGCGAACCGGTGTCACCCTTGGCGCGGGCAAACTTCGAAACAACGGCGGACTTCTGTTCAACGGAAAGGGACATCGTCAAGCTCCAAGGATGATTTTTACGGTTCTGTAAACCAGCTATTGTAGCGGCCGTGACTTTCGGTCACAACCGCTGGTCATGGACGGCGCGGTGAGAATGTCGCCGCCAGCATTTCTTCGGTCGGTTCGGGTCCGATCCAGCGTCGCGGCAGCACGCGTCGCTGCGCGTTCACCTCGGCAATGCTGCAAGCCAGACCATGTGTGCCGTAGACGATCACCTCGCCCGGCACCGCATGAGGATATGGCCCGCATTCCAGACCGCGACGCAGCCGCGCCGCATCGAAATCGTCAACGTCCAGACGCGGCCAGTCGCCGAGCGCAGCAGACAACGGCATCAGCAGCGCCTGCAACCGCTGTGCGTCGAAGTTGCAGGCATCCAGATCCGCCATCGTGACCATGCGGACCTGCCGGAACGGGCCGGTTTCCAGACGCCGCAACCCGATCAGGTGGCCCTTCTGCCCGAGCAGCGCAGCCCAGTCCTCACCCAGCGTACGGATATAGGTGCCCTTTGAGCAGAACACCTCGAACGAGAAGCCGGACGTGCCGACATCAAGCAGTTTCAGCTCGTGGACCCGAACCTGTCTCGGCTTGCGATCGACTTCAAGGCCTTCGCGCGCCAGCTCGTACAGGTGTCGGCCCGCCTGTTTGATGGCGGAATACATCGGCGGAATCTGTTCGATGTCACCGAGCAGTCGTGGCAGCACGGCCTCGATCTGCGCTCGGGTTACAGCAGACGGATCCGATGTCGCGATCACCTCGCCTTCCGGATCGCCGGTGCTGGTCTGCACGCCCAGCAGTACCTGCGCCTGATAGCGCTTGTCGGACTCCAGCAGGAAGCCACCGAGCTTGGTCGCCTGGCCGAAGCAGATTGGCAGCAGACCGGTTGCGAACGGATCGAGACTGCCGGTATGCCCCGCTTTCTCGGCGTCATAGAGACGCCGAACCTGCTGCAGCACGTTGTTGGAACTGACACCAGCAGGCTTGTCGAGCAGCAGGAAGCCGTCGATCAGCGTGCGTTCACGACGCCGACGGCTCATCGCCACCCGCATCGTCGCTGGAGGAAGAGGCCGCCGTGGCTTGATCGCTGGCGATCGCAGCCCGGATCAGCCCGCCGACCCGATCGGCGTCGCGCAGCGCCATGTCGGCCGAAAAGTGCAGCGTCGGGACGTGACGGATTCGCAAACGATCGACAAGCAGGTGACGCATTCGACCGGCAGAGCCGTTCAATGCCTTCACCGCCTGCTTGAGCGCTTCATCCGTTCCCAGTTGGGACACCGAGATCTTGGCGTTACGCACATCCTGGGCAACGACAACGTCCGTGATCGTCAAACGCCCGATACGCGGATCCGTCAACTCGGTACGGATCAACTCCGACAGCTCGCGCTGCAGCTGGGAGTTGATCCGCAGCGTGCGGGAATACTCTCTCGGCACTCGGAATCAGGCCTCGGCTTTCACGGTGCGCTTGACCTGCACGCGATCAAAGCATTCGATCTGGTCGCCGACCTTGACGTCGTTGTAGTTCTTCACGCCGATACCGCACTCGGTGCCGACCACCACCTTATTGACATCATCCTTGTGACGGCGCAGCGATTCCAGCTCGCCCTCGAAGATGACGACGTTCTGGCGCAGCACGCGGATCGGGAGGCCGCGACGCACTTCGCCGTCCATGACCAGACAGCCGGCGATAGCGCCGAACTTCGACGAACGGAACACATCGCGCACCTGCGCGATGCCGACGATCTGCTCGCGCGTTTCGGTGCCCAGCAGGCCGCCAATGGCATCCGACACGTCGTCGAGCACGTCATAGATGATCGAGTAGTAGCGAACGTCGAGGCCGGTGTCCTGGATCCGACGGCGGGCGACGCTGTCGGCGCGGACATTGAAACCGATGATGATCGCGCGCGACGCCAACGCAAGATCGACATCGGACTCGCTGATGCCGCCGATCGAGCTCGACACCACGGTAACCTTGACCTCGGCGCTCGGCAGCTTGCGCAGCGCTTCGGCCAGCGCTTCCGCACTGCCCTGCACGTCGGTCTTGATCATCAGGTTCAGCGATTTCTGCTCGGCCGAGCCTTCACCCATCCGCGCGAACACCTGGTCCATGCGGACGGCCTGGTTCGACGCCAGCTTGGCTTCGCGCTGTTTGGCTTCGCGAAGGATCGTCAACTCGCGCGCCTTGCGCTCGTCGGCGACCACGACGATGTCATCGCCAGCATCCGGTGCGCCGGAAAGTCCGAGCACCGCCACCGGAATCGACGGCCCGACTTCCTTCACCGGCAAGCCGGCCTCGTTGAACATCGCGCGCACGCGACCGTAGTGCGCACCGGAGATGATGACGTCGCCCTGCCGCAGCGTGCCAGCACGCACCAGAACGGTGGCCACCGGACCACGCCCCTTCTCGATCGACGCTTCGACGATGACGCCGCGCCCCATGGTTTCGACCGGCGCCTTGAGTTCGAGCACTTCGGCCTGCAGCAGGATCGCGTCGAGCAGATCGTCGATACCGGCACCGTTGAACGACGAGACGCCGACCACCTGGGTGTCGCCACCGAAATCCTCGGCCACCAGCTCTTCCTTCAGCAGCTCGGTCTTGACCCGGGCCTGGTCGGCATCGGGCTTGTCGATCTTGGTGATCGCGACGATCACCGGTGCGCCGGCCGCCTTTGCGTGCTGGATCGCCTCACGGGTCTGCGGCATCACGCCGTCATCGCCTGCGACCACCAGAATCACGATGTCGGTCAGCTGTGCGCCACGGGCGCGCATGCGGGTGAACGCCGCGTGGCCCGGGGTATCGAGGAAGGTGATGACCCCCTTCTGCGTCTGCACGTGATACGCGCCGATATGCTGGGTGATGCCACCCGCTTCGCCGGCGGCAACGCGCGTCTTGCGGATGTAGTCGAGCAGCGAGGTCTTGCCGTGATCGACGTGGCCCATGATGGTCACGACCGGCGGGCGCGGCATCGCCTTGGTTTCCTGGACGTCGCCAGTGGCGGCGTTCATCAGGCCGTCCTCGACATCACTGTCCTTCACGAGGCGGGTCTTGTGGCCCATTTCCTCGACCATCAGCGCCGCCGTGTCCTGGTCGATGATCTGGTTGATC
>CAYPJK010000266.1:0-4937 GCA_964411025.1 uncultured Nevskia sp. | reverse complement strand
GGCTACGCCCGCTACATCACCATCTTCCGGCAGATCGAGAAGCATCCGGAGCTCAAGTTCCACCCGATCTTTGGCTGGTTCGACCAGTGGTGCAATGACGAATTCCGCCACGGCGAGAGCTTCGCGCTCTTGATGCGCGCCAATCCGAAGCTGCTGGAAGGCCGCAACCGCCTGTGGATCCGCTTCTTCGTGCTGGCCGTGTACGCGACCATGTTCGTTCGCGACCAGTCGCGGCCGGAGATGCATGACGCGCTGGCCATCGATCCGCGCCAGTACGACTACGAGGTGTTCCGCATCACCTCGGAAATCTCCAAGCAGGTGTTCCCGTTCACTGTCGACATCGATCATCCGCGCTTCCGCGCCTGCCTGGAAAAGCTGCTGGCGATCTCAACCGCCAACGACCGGGCGCGTGCCGACGGCGGCCTGCTGAATGCGATCCGGCGAATCGGCTACGGCGCTTCGGCGGCACTGACCTTCCTGCGCCTCTACACGATCCCGGTCATCGAGCACCGCCTGCCGGCCGATGTCCGGCTGTCGCCAAGCTGGTAGCGCCGCGCGTCACGCGTCCGCCCGCGGACCGCGACCGCCGAGCTGCCCGCCCTTGACCGCGCTCCGTCAGCGATGACCGACCTCGTCCTGACAGTTGCCTACACGCTGTTCGTCTGGTGGTTCGCCACCGGTGCGATCCTGTGGCTCGACGGCCTGCCGCCGCGAACCTATCGCTACAGCCTCGGCGTGGCATCGCTGCTGCTGCTGGGTGCCGTGCAGCTGCTGTCGAGCAGCGCCGACGACCCGAGCCCGATCGGCGCGGCACTGGCGTTCACCGCCAGCCTCGCGGTCTGGGGCTGGCTGGAGATGAGCTTCCTGATGGGCTTCATCACCGGTCCCCGGCGCACGCCCTGCCCGCCCGGTGCGCGCGGCCTGCAACGCGCGCGCTACGCGCTGGAGGCGGTGCTGCACCACGAGATCGCGCTGGCGGCGGGTGCGGTCCTGGTAGCCGTGGCGACCTGGGAGGCACCGAACAGCACTGGTCTGTGGACCTTCCTGATCCTGTGGGCGATGCGCACCAGCGCCAAGCTCAACGTGTTCCTCGGCGTCCGCAACCTGTCGGAAAATTTCCTGCCCGACCACCTGCGCTATCTGCAGACGTACTTCTCGCGGCGCCCGATGAACCTGCTGTTTCCATGGCCGGTGATCGCTGCCACCACCATCGCCACGCTGCTCTGGCGGCTGGCCATCAACGCCGACGACGGCAGCCATGACGCGGTATCGCTGGGCTTTCTCGCCACCTTGCTGTCGCTGGCGGTGCTGGAGCACTGGTTCCTGGTACTGCCGATTCCGGCCGACGCGCTGTGGCGCTGGGGACTCAGTTCGCGCCGGCCGCTGGACCGCGCACCGTCCACCCCCTCGTCGTCCTGATACGGCGCGGACAAGCCGCCCGCCAGGAAACGGCCGGCGCCGGCCCCCGATCAGCCGCGCGGATCACCGGGCAGGTATTGGCCGGTGACCGCCTTGTAAGCGTTCGAGGTGTTCGGGCCCGGCACACCATCCACCTTCAGGAAGATCTGCGGAAAGCCGCTCAGCCAACGCTGCAGCGATTCGACCTGACTTGCCACCGCAACGTCTTTGGGCCGCGTCGTCGCGTAGCGCGGCAGCGTCTGTGCGGTCGCCGCGAAGTGAACGTGACCTAACTCCGCGAGCCGCCGCAGCAGCACTGCCGCACCCAGCTGCTCGCTGACTGCCGTCGGCGACCAGACGCCATCTTTCACGTACTTGCCGCTGACATAGTGGTTCGAGCCGCCCCACAGGTACGGCGACAGGGTTTCGGGGTGATAGGTGCGATAGCCCCAGCCGTTGTACAGCTCCAGCCGGTACAGCGTGCCGGCGAGGCTCCAGTCGATGTCGGGACCGAGCTTCTTCATTGTCAGCGCATCGACGGCGCTGGCTTCCCAGGTGAACGGCGGCGACCCGCTGGCCGGCCGACCGGCCGGCACCTGCACTGTGCGCGCGGTCAGCGGATCGCCGTTGTGCAGGTGTCGAGCGAAATTCTGGCTCGACTCCATGTTGTGGGTGACGGCGATGAAATGCCACGGCACTCCAGTCGCCTTCGATACCGCGTCGTAGCGACCGCGATTGGCCAGCAGCTTGTCGACCAGGCCGGCCACCACCCGGGCCTTGCCCGGATTGATCACGCAGCGGTTGAACAGGGCTTCGTACTCGTTGCGCAGGGCGGCGGTGAGGCTGGGCATGGGCGTGATCCTCCGTCGTGAATCGGGATGCTGACCGTCGCGCCGCAGGCGCCGCCAGTGCTGCGAATCTAGCGAAGCGCATCGGTCGCCGACAGGGCCTTGCTGCAGCCACGATGAACCGGATCACGCGGCGGCTGCCCCGGCCGCCGCTTTTTCAGTCGGCCGAAGCCGACCGCTGCAGGTGAACGGCGCCGTAGGCCGCCGCCAGCGCCAGACAGATCAGCACCGGTCCCCACAGCGCGGCGAATCCCCATTCCAGCCAGGCCCGGGCGCCTGCCACGGCCCCGGCCGTGAAGCCCGCCAGCACCAGCAAGTGCAAGCGCACACGACGGCCGTCGACCGGCAGCCGCCGCAGCCAGTGGCCGAGCGCGATGCCGAGATCGGTGACGATGCCGGTGACGTGGGTGGTGCGGATCACGGCGCCGCTGTAGGTCGACACCATCGCGTTCTGGATGCCACAGGCTGCCGAGGCCCAGAGCGCTGCGGTGGGCGCATCGTGGTGGAAGCCGTGCAGCGCCGCTGCCAGCAGCGCCGCTTCGATCAACAGGCAGACGCCGTAGCGGCGCCCAAGCCGCAAGGTGCTGTCTTCCAGCAGCGCGCCGCTCAGGGCGGCACCGGCGAAGAACGCCAGCACCACCAGCGCCAGATGCAGGCTGGCCGCCAGATGCCCGCGCGCCAGTTCCAGCCCCAGCCACGACACCGAGCCAGTCACGTGCGAGATCGCCTGATGCTCGAAGCTCAGCAGGCCGACGGCATTGATGCCGCCGGCGTTCAGCGCCAGCAGCCAGGCACCCCATTCCACCCAGGTTGGCAACCGTTTGGTCATCGGGGCGGCAGTATCGGGGCACCGGCGGCCTGCGTCGACAGCCGCCGGCATGAAAAAAGGCGGGTGCGGCACTCGAGCCCGCAACCCGCCCCTGGTCCCGCCATAATCCGGACAACGACCCGCGCTGACCCCGCCAGCGGCGTCAGAACAGCTCGACCGCTCCGGCCTGCATCGAGAGCTGCGCGACCGGCTTGTGCACCGGCGCGCGCCAGTCGGACTTGCCGGCATCGCTGGCGGTCGGGGCTGCCGCGGGCGACGGTGTCGCCATGATCGGCGCCGTCTTCGGCGATACGTACGCCGGTGCCGCCGACGGATAGCCCGACGTCGGGCTCGGGGCTGCGGGGTGCGGCAGCGCCTCGTTGACCAGCACCGCCTGCAGGCTCTGAGTCTCATCGCCGATCTGGCGCAGCCGGTTCAGATGCAGCAGCGCCGAGCCCAGCGCCTGCGTGGCGATGTCCTCGAACTGCAGGCAGCGCACCGCCTGGCCGACCGCGACGTTGATCTGCTCGCCGGCGGCATGGGCTTCGCGCGCAGACACCGCCACCGCGCTGTTGATTTCCTCGACCTGCTGCATCAGCCGGCCGACTTCGTTGCGCGCCTGGTGACTGGCGCTCATGTCGCGGGTCGCCATCTCGCCGACCGCTTCGCGGACCTTGGCGATCGAATCCTTGGAGCTGAACACCAGCTTGCGGATCTGCTCGTTGAAGCTGGTCGAACGCTCCGACAGGTTGCGCACTTCCTCGGCCACCACCGCGAAGCCGCGCCCGGCTTCACCGGCGCGGGCGGCTTCGATTGCCGCGTTCAGCGCCAGCAGGTTGGTCTGGTCGGCAATGGTCTTGACGTCACCCAGCAGTTCGAAGATCGCGTCCAGATGCTTGACCATCGCATCGATGTGCTGCACCGAGGTCGCGCTCTGGCGGCTGACGCCGGCCAGGATGTCGACCAGCCCTTCCATCAGCTGACTGGCGGTGCGGGCGAAGTGCTGCACGTCGACGCCACTGCCGCCGGATCCTTCGGCGCGGCTCAGGATGCGGCCGACGGCGGCCTCCTGTGCCTGGCTCTGGCGATTCATCGTTTCGAAGGCGCTGGTCAGGCTGCGCACCGCTTCGAGGATGAGGCCGCGCACCCGCTCCACCTCGTGCTGCACGCCAGTCGATTCGTTGATCAGCCCGCCGCGCAGTTCATCGAGCATCTGCCGGTGATGGTGCAGCTGGCCCTCGTGCACGGTGGCCAGCTGACGCTCGCGACGATCGCCGCGCCGGGCCACCCAGCCGAACGCCCCCCAGCCACCCAGCGCCAGAATGGCGCCGGCCCAGACGGCTGCAGGCGAGGCACCGACGGCAAACAGCAGGAAGAAGATGGCGGTGCCGGCCAGCGGCAGCAGCCAGGGTTTGTGTTGGATCGCGTTCATGTCGGTGGTTCCGGGTTCGCGGTTGATCGGGAAGGCGTGTCGGTGATCGTGGGCAGCAGAGGCGGAAGGGCGGGATGCACGGCGCTGAGAGGTGATCGGCGCGGCGCCCGAATACTTGACGACGGCGGTCCCGCTAGGCCGCCCGCCGGTCGGCGGCGCACAGGTTCAGCAGTTCGGCGGCGATGTTGTCGAGCTTGATCGCCCGGTCGGCGGCGCCCATCTTGAAGGCCGCACCCGGCATGCCCCAGACCACGCTGGACGCCTCGTCCTGAACGACCGTGTGAGCGCCGACCTTGAGCATCTCCAGCAGGCCGCGCGCGCCGTCGTCGCCCATGCCGGTCAGGATGCAGCCGACCGCGTTGGCGCCGGCGAAGCGCGCCACCGACTTGAACAGCACGTCGACGCTCGGCCGGTGGCGGTTTTCCGGCGGTGCGTCGGTCAGCCGGGTGAC
>CAYPJK010000265.1:0-4939 GCA_964411025.1 uncultured Nevskia sp. | reverse complement strand
AGGACTGGAAGATCAAGATCCAGGACACCGTCGCCGACAACGCTTCCTGCGGCGTCTTCGTGCTCGGCGGCACGCCGCGCAGCCTGCGCGGGCTCGATCTGTCGGTGGCCGGCATGGTCGTCGAGAAGAACGGCGAGATCGTGTCCACCTCCGCCGGTGCCTCGGTGCAGGGCTCGCCGGTCAACGCCGTGGCCTGGCTGGCCAACACGCTCGGCGCGCTCGGCATTCCGCTGAAGGCCGGCGAAGTGATCCTGTCCGGCTCGCAGTCGCCGCTGATGCCGGTCAAGGCCGGCGATTTCTTCACGTGCTCGGTCGGCGGCCTCGGCAGCTGCTCGGCCCGCTTCTCCTGAACTCCATCATGACCATCGACCAGAAGACCCTCGACTCGCTCGCCGAGTACCTCGAATCCGCAGAGCTCGAAGCGCGCGAGGTGGTGAAGATCACCGACGCCCACCCGCAGCTGACGCTTGATGACGGCTACGCCATCCAGGCCGCGATCCGTGCCCGCAAGGAAGCGCGCGGCAATCAGGTGGCGGGCCTCAAGGCCGGCCTGACCTCGCGCGCCAAGATGAAGCAGATGGGCGTGGAAGTGCCGTGCTTCGGCCTGCTGTTCGACTACATGAGCATCGCCAACGGCGGTGACGTGAAGACCAGCGAACTGATCCACCCGAAGGTGGAGGCCGAGATCGCCTTCGTGCTCAAGGCACCGCTGCGCGGACCGGGCTGCCATGTCGGCGCGGTGCTGGCGGCCACCGATTTCGTGGTTCCGGCGGTGGAAATCATCGATTCCCGCTATGAGAACTTCCGCTTCGATCTGGTCAGCGTCGTCGCCGACAACACCTCGTCCTCCCGCTTCGTGGTGGGCAGCGTCGCCCGCGGCATCGAAGGGCTGGACCTGCGCACGCTCGGCATGGTGATGGAAAAGAACGGCGAAGTGGTGGCGATGGCGGCCGGCGCTTCGGTGCTCGGCCATCCGGCCGAGGCGATCGCCCAGCTCGCCAACCATCTGGCCGCGCGCGGCGAGGAGATTCCGGCCGGCACCTACATCATGAGCGGTGGCGCCACGGAAGCAATTCCGGTGGCTGCCGGTGATTCGATCCAGGTCCGTTTCCAGGATCTGGGCAGCGTGTCCATGCGTTTCGTCTGATTGCCAGGAAGGTCACTCGTTTCATGTCCGCAAAGCCGCCCCGCAGCAACCCGTTCACCCAGGAAGAAGGGCAGATTCATCTCGGGGGCGTCGATGCGCTCGTTCGCCTGAGCCTTGACCAGGTCCGCACCGATGCCCGGCGCGGCCTGAAGACCGGCATGTTCATCTCCGGCTATCGCGGCTCGCCGCTCGGCATGCTGGACGCCGCGCTGCAGAAGCAGCAGAAGACGCTGCTGGAAAAGAACATCCACTTTGTCGACGGCCTCAACGAGGACCTCGCGGCGACCGCTGTCTGGGGCACGCAGATGCTGCATGCCGTCGGCAAGCAGAAGTTCGATGGCGTGACCGGCATGTGGTACGGCAAGGCGCCGGGTGTCGACCGCTCCGGCGATGCGCTGAAGCACGCCAACTACACCGGCATCGACAAGAACGGTGGCGTGCTGGCGATCGTCGGCGATGACCCGAGCTGCAAGTCATCGTCGCTGTGCAGCCAGTCGGAGCCGATGCTGATGCATGTCGGCATTCCTTCGCTGTACCCGGCCAACGTGCAGGAAGTGCTGGACTACGGCCTGCATGGCTACCAGATGTCACGCCTGTCGGGCCTGTGGATGGGCCTGAAGTTCGTCACCAATATCGCCGATGGCACTGGCACGGCCGAGGTCTCGCCGGACCGCCTGCAGTTCCTGACCCCGGACATGGAGTTCGACGGCAAGCTGTTCACGCCGCGCATGAACCTGGGCATGAACGTGCGCGCCGAAGCGCTGGAGATGGAGCAGTCGCTGTACACGCGCCGGCTGGAAGTGGCGAAGCGCTACGCGGCCGCGAACAAGCTGAACAATGTGGTGTTCGACTGCCCGGACGCCTGGCTCGGCATCATCACCGCCGGCAAGACCTACAACGATCTCCGGCAGGCGTTCCTGGAACTGGGTCTCGACGACGCGGCGCTGCGCCGCTACGGCATCCGCATCCTGAAGATGGGCATGCTGTTCCCGATGGAGCCGACCATCGTCCGCGACTTCGCGCGCGGGCTGGAAGAGATCTTCGTCATCGAGGAAAAGCGTCCGTTCCTGGAAATGTTCGCCAAGAACGTGCTGTACGGCATGGCCAACGCGCCGCGCATCGTCGGCAAGTTCGACCAGAACGAACAGACGCTGCTGCCGCACTACGGCGAGTTCGAGCCGGACGTCATCGGCCGGGCGCTGGTCAAGCGGCTGTCGCAGCGCGCCCGCGTGGAATCGGCGGAAGCCTGGCTTCAGCGCGTCGACGAGATCCACTCGCGCAACAAGCTGCCAACGGCGACGCGCACGGCCTGGTACTGCTCCGGCTGCCCGCACAACAGCTCCACGCAGGCCGTCGAAGGCAGCGTCGTGTCGGCAGGCATCGGCTGCCACACGATGGCGATGTGGATGAACCGCAACGTCGTCATGGGCACCCACATGGGCGCCGAAGGCACGCAGTGGATCGGCATGGCGCCGTTCACCGACGAGAAGCACATCTTCCAGAACATCGGCGATGGCACCTATTTCCACTCCGGCGTGCTGGCGATCCACTACGCCGCGGCGGCCAACGTCAACATCACCTACAAGCTGCTCTACAACTCGCACGTGTCGATGACCGGCGGCCAGGAAGCCATGGGCATCCGCTCGGTCGGCAACGTGGTGGCGGATCTGCTGGCCAATGGCGTCAAGCGGGTGATCGTCACCACCGACGATCCAGGCCGCTACCAGAGCGTGAATCTTGCCGGCGGCACCGAGGTCTGGCACCGCGACCGGCTTGACGAGGCGCAGCGCGCGCTGGCCGCGATCCCCGGCACCACCGTGCTGATCCACGACCAGGAATGCGCCGCCGAGCTGCGCCGTGCGCGCAGCCGTGGCAAGGCCGAGGAGCCGGTCGAGGTCACGGTCATCAACGAGCGCGTCTGCGAAGGCTGCGGCGACTGCGGCGTCAAGGCGAACTGCATGAGCGTGGAGCCGGTGGCAACCGAGTTCGGTCGCAAGACCCGCATCCACCAGTCGTCGTGCAACAAGGATTTCTCCTGTGTGAAGGGCTTCTGCCCGTCGTTCCTGACCATCACGCCGAACGCCGAACCGGCCGCGGCGGATGGCCTGGTCAAGAAGAAAAAGAAGGGCCGCATCCCGGTGCTCGACAGGGCGTTGCCGGAGCCGGTCAAGAAGGTCGATGACACGCTGGGTGTCGGCATCCATGTGATGGGTATCGGCGGCACCGGTTCGGTGACGGTCGTGGCGACGCTGGCCAATGCCGCGCGGCTGGAAGGCAAGCACGTGATCGGTCTCGACCAGACCGGGCTTGCGCAGAAGGGCGGGGCGGTGATTTCCGACATCAAGATCTCGCACCAGCCGTTCAATGGCTCGAGCAAGATTTCCGACGGCCGCACCGACCTGTTCCTCGGCTTCGACATCCTCAACGCCACCGATCCGAAGAACCTCGACAAGTGCCTGCCGGAGCGGACCATCGCCGTGGTCTCGACGACGCAGACGCCGACCGGCCAGATGGTGTCCAACCGCAACGCGCTGTTCCCGAACATCACGGCGCTGACGGCCGGCATCAACAAGGTCACGCGCCGTGACGACAATGTGTTTCTCGACGGCCAGGCGTTCGCCGAAGGTCTGTTCGGCGATGCCATGGCGACCAACAACTTCATGGTCGGCGTGGCCTTCCAGGCCGGCACCATTCCGTTGAAGGCGGAGTCGATCGAAGCGGCGATCAGCCAGTCCGGCGTCGGCGTCGAGCAGAGCCTGGCCGCGTTCCGCTGGGGCCGCATGACGGTGGTCGACCGCGCGTTCGTCGAAGCCGAGATCGCCCGCTACGCACCGAAGCAGGTGGCCGTGTCGCTGTCGCCGGAAGCGCAGGCGATCGTCGAGTCGATCGGCGCCGCTGGCGAGACGCGCCGTCTGGTCGAAGTGCGGGTGCCGGAACTGATCGCGTATCAGGACGCGGCCTACGCCAAGCGCTATGCCGAGATCGTCAAGCGCGTCGTCGATGCCGAACGCCGCGTGATGGCGGGCAACAGCAGCCTGTCCGAAGCGGCGGCCCGCTACCTGTACAAGCTGATGGCCTACAAGGACGAGTACGAGGTTGCGCGCCTGCACAGTGATCCTGCGTTCCTGGCCCAGCTGGATGCCATGTTCCCGCAGGGCTACAGCGTCAAGTACAACCTCGCGCCGCCGGCGATCTCGAAGAAGGACCCGGTCACCGGCCATCTGGTCAAGCGCCAGTTCGGTTCGTGGATGGGCACCGCGTTCGGCGTGATGAAGCGCTTCAAGGGACTGCGCGGCAGTGCGCTGGATGTCTTCGGCAAGACCGAGGAACGCCATCAGGAGCGCCAGCTGATCGAGGACTACATCCAGCAGCTGGATCGCAGCCTCGCAACGCTGAGCCCGGCGACGCACGCCACGGCTGTGGCACTGGCCTCCATCCCGGATGAGATCCGCGGTTACGGCCACGTCAAGCAGCGCAGCATCGAAGCCGCCAAGGCCGCCGAGCAGGCGCTGCTGGCGGCGCCGAACGACCGCCGGGCCGCCTGAGCCGGACCGGAGAAACGCGGCAGGGACGTCGACGCCGGCGGCGCAGCCGGCTGGCGTCGAATCCCGTAGCAAGGGCCCGCCTGCGGTGATGCCGCCGAAGGGCCCGGATGTGAAGCCGACGCGCGACCTGGATCTGGGCAGCGCACTCCGGCCCCTGGACATGCCCAGATCAGGAAACCGAACATGAAGAAAATCCGCTGCGCGATCATCGGCCCCGGGAACATCGGGACGGACCTGTTGTACAAGC
>CAYPJK010000264.1:0-4966 GCA_964411025.1 uncultured Nevskia sp. | reverse complement strand
GACGGCCAGTCCGGCCCGCGCCCGCATTTCGCGCTGGTGGACGAGCTGCACGAACACAAGACCGGCGATGTCGTGGACATGCTCCGCCGCGGCTTCAAGGGCCGACAGCAGCCGTTCATCCTCGAAATCACCAACAGCGGATCGAACCGGAATTCCATCTGCTGGGAACACCACGAAGCGTCGATCGCCGCCATCAACGCCCGCCCGGGCGATACCGGATTCGATGACCGCTGGTTCGGCTACGTTTGCGCGCTCGATCCGGCGGACGACTGGATGCGCGACGAAACCTGCTGGGTCAAGGCTAACCCGAACATCGGCGTCAGCCTGCCGTACCAGGTGCTGCGCGATGCCGTGCTCGAAGCCACCAACATCCCCAGCAAGCGCAACCTCATCGCGCGCCTTCACTTCTGCGAATGGACCGACGCCGCCGAAGCGTGGATCGGCCCGGAGATCTGGCTAAAGGCCGAAACGCCGAAGCGGCTGGACGTGTTCAAGGGCCGCAGCGTCTACCTCGGCGGCGACCTGTCCAAGCGGCAGGATCTCACCGCGCTGGCCGCGTTCATGCCCGATGACCACGGCGGCGGCGACGCCTTCGTCCACTTCTGGACGCCGGCCGACACCCTCAGCGAACGCGCCAAGGCCGACAAGGTTCCGTACGACCTCTGGGTGCGCGAAGGCCACCTCATCGCCGTGCGCGGCATGTCGCTCGACTACCTGCCGATCTGCCGCGACATCCGCTCCATGATCGAAGACCTCGAACTGGAAGTGGTCGAAGCTGCGTTCGATCGCTGGCGCCTGGACGAATTCCGCAAGGACATGGACACCGCCGGCCTCGCCCTGAACATCGTCGAGTTCGGGCAGGGCTTCAAGAGCATGACCCCGGCGATCGACCGCATCGAAAACCTCATCCTTAACGGCCGCATCCGAATTCACTACAACCCGGTGCTGCGCTGGAACGCCGCCAGCGCCGTCACCGTGGAAGACGATGCCGGCGGTCGCAAGTTCAGCAAGCGCAAGGCCACCGGCCGAATCGACGGCCTCGTGGCGCTGACCATGGCCGTGGGCTGCGCCAACATGAGCGACACCGTGGCAGATGCCGATTCCTTCGACGACTTCATCAACAACCCGGTGAGCGCACGGTGAACTGGTTCTACAGCCTGCAGCGCTGGATTGGCAGCGGCCTGCGCCGGTCCACCGGCACGCAGTACACGCAGCCGGAAGCCGGCGCGGAAACGGCCTCGCCGGTCACCTTCGACACCGCGCTGCAGCTGTCGGCCGTCTGGGCCTGCGTCAAGCTCATCGCCGAAACCGTGGCCAGCCTGCCGTTCGGCATCTGGGAAAAGCGCGAAGGCGGGCGCATCCCGGCGGATCGTCACCCGCTGTCGCTTCTGTTCGCCGGCCGCGTCAACCGCTACCAAACGCGGGTGGAGTTCTGGGAAACCGTGCTGCTGAACCTCATCACGCACGGCAACGCCTACTGCGTGATTCAGCGCGTGGGCGGCCGCATCATCGGCCTGCTGCCCATCATGTCCAGCCAGGTGGAGACCAAGCTGCTGGCCGATGGCAGCGTCGTGCACCAGTACGTGCACGATGCCGGCGTGGACGTGCTGGCGTCGGCCTCGGTCTGGCACATCAAGCTCATGGGTAACGGCATCGTCGGCATGTCGCCGCTGGCGTACCAGCGGCAGACGCTGGGCATCGCGCAGGCCGCCGAAGGTGCGGTGACCAAGATCTACCGCAACGGTGCCAAGCCATCTGGCGTGCTGAGCATGGACCGCCTGCTGACCAAAGAGCAGCGCGCCCAGATTCGCGCCAGCTTCGAATCCTTAACCACCGGCAGCGAAGACCGCCTGATGGTGCTGGAGCAGGGCGCGAAGTTCGAAAAGATCAGCTTGAGCCCCAGCGACATCGAACTGCTGGCCAGCCGCAAGTACCAGGTGGCGGAAATCTGCCGCTGGTACGGCGTGCCCAGCGTCATGGTGAACGACGCCAACGGCACCAGCGTGTGGGGCAGCGGCATCGAGCAGATCGTGGCCGGGTTCTACAAGCTCACGCTGCGCCCGATTCTGGAAAAGATCGAGGCCAGCATGCTCGTGCATCTGTTCAGCGATACCGATCGCGCACGGCACGAAGTGGAATTCGACTTCGAAGGCCTGCTGCGCGGCGACATGAAGGCGCGATACGACGGCTACCGCATCGGCATCGTCGGCGGGATCGTCACGCCGAACGAGTGCCGCCGGCAGGAAGGCCTGCCGGACAAGCCGGGCGGCGACCAGCTGTTCATGCAGGGCGCCAACCTGCCTATCAACCTGCTCGGCCAAGTGCCGGCCACCGGAGCATCCAATGCAGATCAAGCGCCTGCCAACTGACGCGCTGTCCCTCAAGTTTGCGCCGGACGCCGAGGGCGTCTTCGAAGGCTACGCCAGCGTGTTCGGCGGCCTCGATGCCTACGGCGACACCATCCTGCCGGGTGCCTACAAGAAGACCCTCAAGAAGCGCGAGCGCCCCATCCGCATGCGCTGGAACCACTACGGCCCGGTCATCGGCAAGTGGACCGACATCGTGGAAGACGACAAGGGCCTGTACGTGAAAGGCGAGCTGACGCCCGGCCACACCGTGGCGGGCAACGTCTACGCCAGCCTCAAGCACGGCGCGGTGGACGGCATGTCCATCGGCTACCGCCCGGTGCAGATCCGCGAGCTGGGCAACGGTCAGCGGGAACTGAAAGAGATCGATCTGATCGAGATCAGCATCGTCGAAGAGCCGGCCGACCTCGGCGCGAAGCTCACCGACGTGAAAGCGGCCATCGATGCCGCCGACAGCCTCAAGGACATCGAAGCCTGCCTGCGTGAGGCTGGCGGCTTCTCCCGGGCCGATGCGTGCGCGCTGGTCGCGCGCATCAAGTCCCTGGCGCGCAGTGAGTGCGACGCCGAAGCGAAAGCCGCGCAGGAGCTGCAGCAGCTGTTCGACAGCTTCCGCGTGGCCTGACTCAGCACCCACCGCTGCACCCCATTCCAACCCGCCGCCCGGCGGGTTTTTCAATTCAGGAGACACCCGATGGAACTGAAAGACATCCTTGACGCCGGCTTGAAGCGCGTCACCGAACAGCTGGAAGCCGCCGTGAAGAAGTACGACGGCCAGCTGATGGAATCCGGCAAGGTCAGCAACGAGGCGCGTGCTGAAGTGAAGGCGCTGTCGGATGAGTTCAAGCAGCTCAGCGCCACCGTCACCACGCTGGCGCAGCAGCAGGCCGAAGGCCACAAGGGCACCGACGCCGCGCTGTCGATCGGCGAGCAGTTTGTGAAGACGCCGGAGTTCGCAGACTTCATCAAGGGCCGCACCGAAAAGGCGCGCGTCGAGCTCAAGAACACCGTGCTCGGCAGCCCGACCACCACCACCATCCCGCAGTATCAGCCGGGCGTCATCCCGGGCGCGTTCCGGCCGCTCACCATCAACGACATCCTGCCGCAGTACACCACCGGCACGGATCTGGTCGTGCTCACCCGCGAAGCCAGCTTCACCAACAACGCGGCGGAAACCGCGCAGGCGGCGGCCAAGCCGGAATCCGCGGTCACCTTCAACAAGTACAACGTGCCGGTGGAAACCATCGCGCACTGGCTGAAGGTCAGCCGTCAGCTGATGATGGATGCCCCGGCCGTGGTCAGCTACATCGAAACCCGCCTGCGCTTCGGCGTGGATGCCAAGGTCGATGCCCAGCTGCTGAATGGCGACGGCACCAGCCCGAACATCAGCGGCCTGCGCGACACCGGCAACTTCACCGTCTACACCCCGACCGCCGCCGATCGCCTGACCGATGCCATCAACCGCGCCAAGTACGCGCTGTGGGCCATCGGCTACATCGCCGATGCGGTCATCGTGAACCCGGCGGATTGGGGCGCGATGGAAATTGCCAAAGCCACCGATGGCCACTACCTGTACGGCACGCCGGGCACCGTCAGCGGCATGAACCCGTTCGGCATCCGCGTGGTGATCAGCTCGCAGATGCCGGCGGGCCAGTTCCAGATCGGCCAGTACGGCGTGAGCACCGGCGTGTGGAACCGTGAGTCAACCATCGTCGAGATGGGCTACGTCAACGACGACTTCACGAAGAACCTGGTCACGCTCCGTGCGGAGCGCCGTCTGGGTCTGGAAGTGTCGGTGCCGGCCGCCATTCTCGGCGGCGCCTTCACGGCCTGATCGCCATGAAGATCGCCGCCCGCAAGACGTTCACGCATGACCAGCTCGGCACGCTTGCAGCGGGCGTGCCGGTTGAAGCGTCGGATGCCATCGGCCAGTACCTCATCGACCAGGGCCACTGCACGGCCGTGACCGACGAAGACGCGCCGAAAAAAGCGCCGGGCAAGCGCAAGCCTGCCGACGCCTGATCGACACCCGAACGCTGAACCCTGAGATGAACCACCGCCCGGCGGAAGCCTCTTGCGCCGGGCGGTGCCTGACAGAGATCCCGAATCCATGAGCACCGTCACCGTGGCTGAAGCGCGCGCGTACCTGCGCCTGCCGCACACCAGCGATGACGTGCTGTTGCAGGCGCTGCTCGACGGCGCGGAAGAAGAAGCCAAGCGCTTCATGGGCCGCACACAGCTGCCCACACTGCCGCAGGACTACCCGCCGCTGCTCGACAGCAGCGGCAGCGTGCTGCCCGAACTGGTGCCTGATGCCGGCACGCTGGCGGGCGATGTCCGCATCGCCATCTACCTGCTGGTGCAGTCCCGGTTCGAAGCCGTGAAGCCGGAAGACATGGCCCGCATCCGGCAGGCCGCCGAAGTGCTGCTGATGCCGTACCGCGTCGGTCTGGGTCTGTAAGCCATGAGCTTCCAGGCGCAGCGCTACCGGCACCGCATCGCCATCGATGCCCCGGTAAACACGCGCGACAACAACACGGGCGGCTTCACCACCGGCTGGCAGGAACTGTTCGCCAGCCTGCCGGCGGAAGTGCTGCTGGGGC
>CAYPJK010000263.1:0-4977 GCA_964411025.1 uncultured Nevskia sp. | reverse complement strand
CGGCCAGGAACCGGTCGAGCGCTTCCGGGCGATCAGCGAAGCCGTGGATCTGCACGCGGTGGGCGGCGGTGATCGCACCGCTGACT
Source organism: uncultured Nevskia sp. (assembly GCA_964411025.1). GTDB lineage: Bacteria > Pseudomonadota > Gammaproteobacteria > Nevskiales > Nevskiaceae > Nevskia. The sequence continues at coordinate 4,891 of CAYPJK010000263.1, read as the reverse complement.
GCCGCGCCGACCATGCGCGGATCGAACGCCTGCAGCAGCTTCATCGCCTGCACGGCGGTGCGGCGCAGCGCGATCAGCCGATCGGCATAGTCGCTGCCGCCGAAGATGCGCTGGTACTCGATCACCGCCGCCTGGATGCTGGCGTTGTCCGGCATCGCGCTGCGGGGCGACAGCCCCAGCCGCTGCATTGCCTTGTGCTTGGCGGCACGGTAGTCGAGCACATCCTCCTCGCAGACGATGCGCGCGCACTCCGCGATCAGCTCGCGGCCCGCCTCGCCGCCGCTACCGCTGCCACTGCGCGCCTTCATCAGAAGATGTCGCCACTGGGGTCGTCGGCATTGCCGTACGGGTTCACGCCGTCATCCGCCGGCGGCACGTGATCGCTCTGCACCACTTCGTACAGCGCGCCCGGGGTATCGCCGGAGACCAGCTTGCCGGTGGCCGGGTTGATCGCGATCTCGGTCAGGCCGGGCGGCTTCGGCTGCTTTTGCTGCGGCACGCCCTTGAGCGCCGTCCGCATGTAGTCGATCCACATCGGCACCGCCGCACGGCCACCGACCTCGCCGCGGCCGAGCGGCTTCGGCTGGTCGAAGCCGACCCAGGCGACGCCGACCAGCGAGGCCGAATAGCCGTTGAACCAGGCGTCGGTCTCGTCGTTGGAGGTGCCGGTCTTGCCGGCCAGGTCGTCACGGCCGAGCGCTTTCACCTGCGGCGCCGTGCCGCGCGTGACCACGTCATGCAGCATGCTGGTGATCAGGTAGTCGAGATCGGCCGACAGCACGCGCGGCGCGCGGTCTTCCTCCGGCACCAGCGGTTCGGGCGGCTCTGCCGATGGTGCCGGCGCCGGCGCAGCCGCGATCACGGCGCCCGTCGCAGGATCGATCAGCGGCTCCGGCGCGGCCGGCGGCGGGGCATCGCAGGCCGGGCAGGCGCGCTTCGGACGGGCGCGGAAAATCTCCCGGCCGCTGCCGTCGCGGATCACGTCGATGAAGTACGGGTCGACCAGGAAGCCGCCATTGGCCAGCACCGCGTAGGCGCGTGCCTGCTCCATCGGCGTCATCGACGCACTGCCGAGCGCCACCGTCAGATCGGCCGGCAAGCGCGATTTCTCGAAGCCGAAGCGGGTCGCGAACTGCCGCGTGTATTCGATGCCGACGGCCTGCGCGACGCGCACCGACACCAGATTGCGCGACAGCGCCAGCGCTTCGCGCAGTCGCATCGGGCCGCGGAACTTGCCTTCGTAGTTGCCGGGTCGCCAGTCATCGTCCGGATTGACGCTGGAGGTGAACACCACCGGCGCGTCGAGGAACACCGAGGCCGGCGTGAAGCCCTTCGACAGCGCGGCGGTGTACAGGAACGGCTTGAAACCGGAGCCGACCTGGCGGCGCGCCTGGGTCACGCGGTTGAAGTTGCCGAGGAAAAAGTCATAGCCGCCGACCAGCGACTGCACGCTGCCGTCACGCGGATCGAGTGCTACCAGCGCGCCCTGCACGGCCGGCACCTGGGTGAGCCGCCAGTCGCTGCCGATCTTGGCGACGCGGACGATGTCGCCGACCGCGGGCTGGCGCTTGTCGCTGAAGCCGGCCCAGGCAAAGGCCTTCTTCGGCAGTTCGACGATGCCGTTCTCGGTGATCACCCGCAGCAGTTCCGGCGTGTAGCCGAGCACCGCACCCGGCAGCAGCCCGGCCACCGGTGGCCGCGCGGCCAGCTGCGCCAGCACGTCCGGCGCCGCCGGATTGCCTGCGAGCCGCGCGCGGACCGCATCCGGCAGCTTTGCCTCCGCGCCGTTGTAGCCATGGCGTTCCTCGTAGGCCAGCAGGCCGCCCCTGAGCGCCGCCGTCGCCGCCTGCTGGCGAACGCTGTCGAGCGTGGTGGTGACCACGAAGCCGTCGGTGTAGGTCGCCTCGCCATGCTTGGCGAACAGCTCCGCGCGCACCATCTCGGCCACGTAGCGGCCTTCTACGTCGACCTGGGTGGCGTGCTCGAACGCGGTGATCGGCTCGGCGACCGCCGTCTTCCAGGCACCGTCGTCGATGTAGCCGAGATCGTGCATCCGTCGCAGCACATAGTCGCGGCGGTTCTTGGCGCGTACCGGGTTGCTCAGCGGGTTGTCGCGCGACGGCGCTTTCGGCAGGCCGGCGATCAGCGCCATCTCGCCCAGGCTGAGCTTGGCGACCTCGCGCCCGTAGTAGACGGACGCCGCCGCACCGACGCCATAGGCGCGATTGCCGAGGAAGATGCGGTTCAGGTACAGCTCGAGGATTGCTTCCTTCGTCAGCTCGGCCTCGATCTTCTGGGCCAGGAAGATTTCCTTGAACTTGCGCGAGAAGCTGCGCTCGTTGCTCAGGAACACGTTGCGGGCCAGCTGCATGGTGATGGTCGAGCCGCCCTGCCGCTTCTCGCCGGTCGACGCCAGGATCACCGCCGCGCGGGCCAGGCCGGCGACATCGACGCCGGAATGCTCGAAGAAGCGGTCGTCCTCGGCCGCCAGGAAGGCCTGCACCAGCGGCTTCGGCAGCTGGTCGTAGCGCAGCGGTTCGCGCCGTTCGGCGCCGAATTCGCCAATCAGCTTGCCGTCCCGCGTGTAAACCCGCAGCGGCACGCCGAGGCGGATCTCGTGCAGGCTTTCCACCGACGGCAGCTGCGGCGTCACCCAGGCCTTGATGGCGAAGAAGCCGCCGATCGACAGGACCACCACGAGGGCCGCGCCGATCAGCGCGATCCGGCCAAGCAGGCTGCCGCGACTGCGGGTTTCAGGATTCAATCGGGAGTCTCGGTTGGAAGGCCGGAGCGCGAACGCGATCGCGCGTCGGCGCAGGCTGCGGGACAGGCCTTGCAGGCTTCGGCGCCGGGCGTTGCCAGCCGCCGTTCATCGCCTGCTTTAGGACTTCGATCAGACACTTAGAGACGGTTGCTGTCGTTGCGCCGTACACCACGTGGGCTATATTAAGTCCTGCCCCGGATGCCGTCATCCAGCCGGCTCGCGACACGGTTAAAGCAAGACAAGATCACGCCGATAAGGGCTGTTCAGCAAGGAATCACCGGGGGACGCGGCTCATGTCGATCAAACAGGCGCTGTTCGGGGGTGCCAGCCGCGAACTGATCGGCCTCGACATCTCGTCCAGCGCCGTCAAGCTGCTGGAGCTTGCCCGTCGCGGCGATCGCTACAGCGTCGAATCGTTTGCCGTCGAAGCGTTGCCGCACGGTGCCGTGACCGATCGCCAGATCACCGATCCCCGTGCGGTCGGCGAAGTGATCAGCCGCGCGGTCAGCCGGGCCGGCACCCGCAACCGGCAGGCGGCGGTCGCCGTCGCCGGCTCCTCGGTGATCACCAAGGTGATCGCCATGCCGGCGGCGCTGAGCGACAACGACCGGGAAGAACAGATCAAGGCCGAGGCCGATCAGTACATCCCGTATCCGATCGACGAAGTGAACCTCGATTTCCAGGTGCTGGGCCCGGCGGCGCGCGACCGCGACAACGTCGAGGTGCTGCTGGCCGCCTGCCGCAAGGAGCAGGTGGAATCGCGGATCGCCGCGCTGGAAATCGCCGGGCTGACGCCGAAGGTGGTCGACATCGAGGCCTATGCGCTGGAAAACGCCTGCGAACTGCTGACCCACCAGATGCCGGCCAACGGCGTCGGCAAGACAGTGGCGGTGGTCGACGTCGGTGCCTCGACCACTTCGCTGCTGGTGCTGCACGACCTGCAGAGCGTCTACACCCGCGACCAGGCCTACGGTGGCCGGCAGCTGACCGAGGACATCATGCGGTTCTACGGCATGAGCTACGAGGAAGCCGGCAAGGCCAAGCGGCTCGGCAACCTGCCGCCGAACTACGAAACCGAGGTGCTGAGCCATTTCATCGCCGACATGGCGCAGCAGATCGACCGCTCGCTGCAGTTCTTCTTCGCCGCCGCTTCGCGCCACAACGTGATCGACCAGCTGATCCTCGGCGGCGGCTGCGCGCACATTCCGGGCATTGACGTGGCGATGCAGAAGCGCCTGCAGATTCCCTGCGTGATTGCCCAGCCGTTCGCGAAGATGAGCATCGGTGCCCGCGCCAAGCCGGCACAGCTCGGGCAGGACCAGGCGTCGATGCTGATTGCCGCTGGCCTGGCGCTGCGCGCCTTCGATCTCGACAACTAGGGCCGCACGCCAATGGCAACCCGGATCAACCTGCTCGACTGGCGCGCCGCCCGGCGCGCGCGCCGGCGCAAGGAATTCCTGACCATGCTCGGCCTCGGCATCGGCGCCGGCGTGGCGCTGCTGGGCCTCGGCTACGTGACGATGACCGGCGCGGTCGACCACCAGAACCAGCGCAACGCCTACCTGACGGCGCAGATCCGCGATCTGGACAAGCAGATCAAGGAAATCGAGGAGCTGGAGAAGGTCAAGGCGAACCTGGTGTCGCGGATGAACGTGATCCAGCAGCTGCAGGAAAGCCGCTCGGCGACCGTCCATTTCTTCGACGAGATCGTCAACACGCTGCCGGATGGCGTGAACCTCGAATCGATCAAGCAGAGTGGCCAGAACGTCACCATCGAGGGCACGGCGGAATCCTCCGGCCGCATTTCCGCCTACATCAAGAATCTCGATGCCAGCCCGTGGTTCCGCAACCCGAAGCTGGTGGTGATCAAGACCGGCGAAAAGAACAAGCAGCGCAACAGCGAATTCACGCTGCAGGTCACCAACCTGACCAAGGCCACGGCCGACGGTGACGGCGGCAGTGCCGGAGGTGCGCCATGACGCTGGCGCAGGCCTATGCGGAGCTGCAATCGCTGGACGCCAAGAATCCGGGTGCCTGGCCGCGCTGGGTGCATGTGGCGGCCTCGGTGCTCGCTTTCCTGCTGCTGCTCGGCCTCGGCATCTGGACGCTGATCGTGCCGGAGTCCGA
>CAYPJK010000262.1:2144-4988 GCA_964411025.1 uncultured Nevskia sp. | reverse complement strand
TGCCGAAGAACATCCTGATGATCGGCCCGACCGGCGTCGGCAAGACCGAGATCGCCCGTCGCCTCGCCAAGCTCGCCAACGCGCCGTTCGTGAAGGTGGAAGCAACGAAGTTCACCGAGGTCGGCTATGTCGGCCGTGATGTCGACTCGATCATCCGTGAACTGGCCGATGTCGCCGTCAAGCTGACCCGCGAGCAGGCGATCGCGAAGATGCGCAGCAAGGCCGAGGACGCGGCCGAGGAGCGCATCCTGGACGCGCTGCTGCCGCCGCCGTCGAACTTCGGTGAAGCGTCCGCGCATCGCGAAAGCGAAAACGGCGCGGCACGCCAGGTGTTCCGCGCGAAGGCCGGCTCGACGACACCGAGATCGAGCTGAAGATGGCGGTGGCGCCGCCGACGATGTCGGTGATGGGACCGCCGGGCATGGAGGACATGACCAACCAGCTGCAGGCGATGTTCAAGAACTTGGGCCAAGGCCAGCAGAAGCCGCGCAAGCTGAAAATTCGTGATGCCCGCAAGCAGCTGATCGACGAGGAAGCGGCGAAGCTGATCGACGAGGACGCGATCAAGGTCGAAGCGCTGAAGAACGCCGAGGACAACGGCATCGTCTTCATCGACGAGATCGACAAGGTCTGCAAGCGCGGCGAATACGGCGGTGCCGATGTCTCCCGCGAAGGCGTGCAGCGCGACCTGCTGCCGCTCGTCGAAGGCAGCACGGTGTCGACCAAGCACGGCGCGATCAAGACCGACCACATCCTGTTCATCGCCAGCGGCGCGTTCCACATGGCCAAGCCCAGCGACATGCTGCCGGAGCTTCAGGGCCGCCTGCCGATCCGGGTCGAGCTCGATGCGCTGAAGACCGACGATTTCGTGCGGATTCTCAGCGAGCCGACCCATTCGCTGACCGAGCAGTACAAGGCGCTGCTGGCGACCGAGGGGGTCGCGCTTGAGTTCACGGCGGAAGGCCTGAAGCGGCTGGCCGAGTTCGCCTGGCAGGTCAACGAGCGCACCGAGAACATTGGCGCCCGTCGCCTGCACACGGTGCTGGAACGGCTGATGGAAGAGGCCGCGTTCGACGCGCCCGACCGCGCCGGCACGACGCTGACGGTGGACGCCGCCTATGTCGACGCCAAGCTCGAAAAGCTGGCCGGCAACGAAGACCTGAGCCGCTTCATCCTGTGAGCACGCCGATCCCGACCGACATCAAGCTGCACCGCAAGTCCCGCCTGCTGGAAGTGGTGTGGGCGGATCGCAGCGACTCGCTGCCGCTGGAATACCTGCGCGTATTCAGCCCGAGCGCCGAGGTGCGCGGCCACGGCGGCGGCGAGCCGATGCTGGTCGCCGGCAAGCGCGAGGTGAACGTCACCGCGATCGAACCGGTCGGCCGCTACGCGGTAAGGCTCAAGTTCGACGATGGCCATGACAGCGGCCTGTTCTCGTGGCCGACCCTGCGCGAACTGGCCGACCAGCACGCCGCCTGGTGGGCACGTTACGAGCAGCGCCTGGCCGAGCACGGCATGAGCCGCGACAACCCGACGGTGAAGCTGTCGGCGCTCGGCGTCGGCAAGTTCAAGCCGGCGGCGCCGGCTGGCCGTGACCCCGGCGGGTCGACATGATCCGTGACGTGCTGCGGATGGGCGATGCGCGGCTGCTGCGCGTCGCCGAACCGGTGCCGGCGGCGCTGTTCGGAAGCGACGCGCTCAAGGCCCTGATCGCCGACATGCAGGACACCATGGCCGCGCTGAATGGCGCCGGCCTTGCCGCGCCGCAGATCGGCGTCAACCTGCGCGTCGTGATCTTCGGCGTCGGCGCCAATCCGCGCTATCCCGATGCCGAAACGGTGCCGTTCACCATCCTCTGCAACCCGGTGCTGACGCCGATCGGGCCGGAGATGGAGGACGGCTGGGAAGGCTGCCTGTCGGTACCCGGCATGCGCGGCGTGGTGCCGCGCCATGCACAACTGCGCTACACCGGCGTCGATCAGCACGGCGAGGCCATCGACCGCATGGCGGCTGGTTTCCACGCCCGCGTCGTGCAGCACGAGTGCGACCACCTCGACGGCATCCTGTATCCGCGCCGCATCCGCGACTTGAGCCAGTTCGGCTTCACCCGGGAACTGTTCGGCGAAGACCTGGCCGACGACTGAGGCCGCCGGCCGCGCCGCGTCCGCGCAGCGAACTGCGATAATCCGGCCACTTCCGACCTCCCCCGCCGACCATGGCCCAGCAAGACGAGCGCAACCCGCGCGGCACCACGCACTTCGGTTTCGAGCAGGTGCCGGTCGCCGAGAAACAGAAGCGCGTGCGCGACGTGTTTTCGTCGGTCGCCTCGAAGTACGACGTGATGAACGACCTGATGTCGTTCGGCATCCACCGGCTGTGGAAGCGCTTCGTGATCGATCTGGCCGGCGTGCGCGCCGGTGAAAAGATGCTCGACCTGGCCGGCGGCACCGGCGATCTGGCCCGCGAGTTCCGCAAGCTGGCCGGCACGCGCGGACTTGTCACGCTGGCCGACATCAATGCCGCGATGCTGAACCAGGGCCGCGCCGCGCTGGCCGACAAGGGCGTCGTCGACGTGCCGCTGGTGCAGGCCAACGCCGAATGCCTGCCGTTCGAGGACGGCACGTTCGACTGCATCACCATCGCCTTCGGCCTGCGCAACGTCACCGACAAGGACAAGGCGCTGGCCAGCATGCGCCGCGTGCTGAAGCCGGGCGGGCGGCTGCTGGTACTGGAATTCTCCAAGCCGCAGACCGAGCTGCTCAGCAAGGTCTACGACCAGTACTCGTTCAAGCTGCTGCCGCTGATGGGCAAGCTGGTGGCCAACGACGCCGACAGCTACCGCTA
>CAYPJK010000262.1:0-2134 GCA_964411025.1 uncultured Nevskia sp. | reverse complement strand
GCAGGTGTACAACCTGACCGGCGGCATCGTTGCCGTGCATCGCGGCTATCGGCTGGATCCATGAGCGGCGCTGCGATGGCCCCCCGCCGCGGAACCCCCGGCAGGGCAGACAATGCCTCGGGCCGCGACCTCGGTGCGCCCCCGATCGGGATGCGGACCTCGCGAGCGGACCGCTGACATGCCCGCCCCCTCCGTTGTCTGCGCCACGCTGGAAGTTGCGCTGAACCGCTACCTGCGCCTCGAGCGCAGCGTCGTGGCCGATTGCGCGGCGATGGCCGGCAAGTCGATCGCGCTCGAAGCCGCCGATCTGGGCTGGATGTTCGTGATCGAGCCGATCGCCACCGGCGTGCGGGTGTCGAACGTCGCCGAAGACGAGCCGGATGTGCTGGTATCCGCCCCCACCTTGCGGCTGGCGCGGCTGGGCCTCAACCAGCTGACGCGGCGGGAAGGGCTGCCGACCGGCATCGACGTCGTCGGTGACATCGAGCTGCTGAACCGTTTCGGCGGCCTGCTGAGCCGGGTCGGCTTCGATCCCGAGGAACTGGTGGCCAAGGTGGTGGGCGATGGCGCGGCGCATCGGCTGGTCGGCGGTCTGAAGGGCCTGTTCGGTTTCGGCCGCAATGCGGCGGAGCGCCTGAGCCGTGACACCGCCGAGTACCTGACCGAAGAAAGCGAAGACCTGGCCCGCGCGGCCGATGTCGAGGAATGGATGGACGCAGTGGACGGCTTGCGGGAAGGCGTGGACCGGCTGGAAGCGCGGCTGGCGCGGCTCGAACAGCGGAGCGCGCCATGATCCGCGCCACGTCACGCCTGTGGGCGATCTGGCAGGTGGTGCGCCGCTATCACCTGTCCGAGTTCTGGAACGGCCGGCCCTCGAACGATCCGCGCCCGCGCGGCGAACGCCTGCGGCTGGCGCTGCAGGAACTGGGGCCGGTGTTCATCAAGTTCGGCCAGGCGCTGTCGACCCGGCCGGATATCCTGCCGCACGACGTGGCCGCCGAGCTGGCGCAGTTGCAGGACCGGGTCGAGCCGTTCTCGGGCGCGCAGGCCCGGGCGCTGATCGAGCGCTCGCTGGGCAAGCCCATCGAGGACATGTTCATCGAGTTCGACGAGACGCCGCTGGCAGCGGCGTCGGTGGCCCAGGTGCATACCGCGCGGCTGAAGCCTTCGGATGAAGGCGATCCCGGCTTCGAGGTGGTCATCAAGGTGCTGCGGCCGGGCGTGCATGCGCGGGTCGAGAAGGATGTCGACCTGCTACGCGCGCTGGCCGAATTCGCCGAACGCTGGCATCCGCTGGGCAAGCGGCTGCGGCCGCGCGAGGTGGTGGCCGAATACGAGCGGGTGATCTTCGACGAGCTCGACCTGATGCGCGAAGGCGCGAACTGTTCGCTGCTGCGCCGCAACTGGCTGGGCTCGGAGCTGATCTACCACCCGATCGTGTTCTGGGATTACACCCGCGCCGACGTGCTGGTCATGGAGCGCATCCACGGTGTGTCCCTGCGCGAGATCGACCGCCTGCGCGAGATGGGCGTGAATTTCCAGGTGCTGGCGAGCGCGGCGTGGAAATCTTCTTCAAGCAGGTGTTTCGCGACAACTTCTTCCACGCCGACATGCACCCGGGGAACATCTTCGTCGATGTCTCCGACGTGCGCCGGCCGAGCTACCTGGCGGTGGACTTCGGCATCGTCGGCCAGCTGGGGCCGGCGGACCTGCGCTATCTGGCCGAGAATTTCCTGGCCTTCTTCAACCGCGACTACCGGCGCATCGCCGAGCTGCATCTGGAGTCCGGCTGGATTCCGGCCGATGTCCGCGCCGAGGATTTCGAGAGCGCGATCCGCACCGTGTCGGAGCCGATCTTCGGCAAGCCGATCAAGGACATTTCCTTCGGCGTGTTCCTGCTGCGCCTGTTCGAGATCGCCCGCCGCTTCAACTACCAGGTGCAGCCGCAGCTGGTGCTGCTGCAGAAGACCCTGCTGACCACCGAAGGCCTTGGCCGTCAGCTGTATCCGGATCTGGATCTGTGGAAGACCGCCAAGCCGATCATGGAGCAGTGGATGTGGAACCGGATCAACCCGGGCGCCACGCTGGCGCGGCTGCGCAAGCAGGGGCCGCAGCTGGCCGAGGCGCTGCCGGA
>CAYPJK010000261.1:0-4990 GCA_964411025.1 uncultured Nevskia sp. | reverse complement strand
GATCCAGGAAGAGTCGCTCTACTACGAGCACAAGAAGCACGACGGCAGCCTGCCGCTGATTGGCGTCAACACCTTCCTGCCGAAGGACCACGGCGGCGAGATCGCGACGACCATCGAACTGATCCGTTCGACCGAGGACGAGAAAGGTCAGCAGATCGACAACGTCGCGTCCTTCCGCACCGCGCGTAACACGCTGAAGGCCGACAGCCTCCAGGTGCTGCAGCAGACCGCGCGAGACCGTCGCAACATTTTCGAGGCGCTGCTCGAAGCGGTGAAGTACAACTCGCTCGGCCAGATCAGCCATGCGCTGTACGACGTCGGCGGCGAGTATCGGCGCAACATGTAGCGGCCCGTAGGCCGGATGGCCGGCCCGGCCATCCGGTCCGCAGGCAACGGACTGCAGGTTGTTTGGCGAGTGGCAAAAGAAAGCCCCGGAATCGGCAGCCGATCCGGGGCTTTTCAGTTCTCAGCGAGGGAATTCAGCCGGCGCTACTCGGACTTGCCCGGCGGCGCGCCTTTAAGCCCCCTTTGCCCTACCGTTTGTCCCAATGTTTTTGACGCTTACGTCAAATATTTTGTGCGATTGCGACAAGCCATTGATTAAATTGAAAACCTTGAATCAGTGATTTCTTGACGAACCGCCACGACCTACTTATACTGCACCGCAACAACAGTCACTCACCACAACGCGAACAAAAATTCGAACGCGTTGTGGATGTCTCCTCCAGAAAGGCTTCGGCCTTTCTCGCACCTTGCCCCCTGCAACAGGGGGTTTTTTTTGGGCGTCGACTTTGTGTTTGTTGTTTCGACGTGGGCGGAGTCTGCCGGAATCGTTCTATCGATACAAGCCTTTGGGCGGGGCCGGCGATCAGTTCATCAATGCCCCCAAGCACGACTCGAACCGAAGAGTGATCGGGTGTTCATGTTGATCGGCCGAACCCATTGGCGGCGCGGATATGCGCCGTCACGGCGTCGCCGTCGAACGCAAATAATGTGTATCTGACCCCGATTTACTTGCGGCTGCGCCGGAGGAGCGGCGCGGCGGGCTGATTGGCGGCGCTGGCGCTGCGCCTTGATGTCAAAGTAACATTGATCAATGGCAATGTCAGACGAGGAGAGCGCCATGACAATGACAACGACGCGACACGCCGCACCCAGCCCGCAGGATCTCGACGGTTTTCGCGCCATCCAGCGCCTGGCCTATCGCTGCGCCGAGACCATCGGGGCAGAGCTTTCGCCCGGCATGACCGAACGGCAGGCGGCAGCGCGCATGAAGACCTGGCTGCTCGATCACGGCGTCGACGACTGGTTCCATCAGCCGTTTGCCTGGTTTGGCGATCGCACTGCGTTTCGCGGCGCAGTCGGCTTCAAGCAGCTGGGCGGCTTCAACCCGGCGTTCTACCCAGGCATGCGCCGACTCGAAGAAGGCATGCCGTACATCCTCGACTGCGCGCCTTCGATGAACGGCTATACCGCCGATATCGGCTACTGCGGCGTGATCGGTGAGGATCGCGTGCTTGACCGGCTGATGGACGACTTGCGCGAGTACCGCGAACTGATCGTCAGCCTGGTCCGCCAGCGCAAGCATCTGTCGGAAGTCAGCCAGGCGGTCGATCGTCTGTGCCAGCGCCACGGCTACGATCCTCGCCACAAGGCCTATCCGTTCGAAGTGCTGGCGCATCGGGTCGAGAAGCTCGCCGATGATGGCGCCAAGTCGCACCTCAGCCTGTTCAACTTTGGCGCCCGCAATATCCGCGAACTGGTCAAGGATGCGCTGGCCAGCCGAAAGGACGGCTTGTCACCGCTGTGGTCGAGCAACTCCGCGTCCGATCATCCGCCAACGCCGGGCCTGTGGGCGGTCGAGCCGCATCTGGGCTTTCGCGATGTCGGCGCCAAGTGGGAAGAACTGCTGGTGGTCACCGAGGACGACGCTTTCTGGCTCGATGACGATGTACCGCATGTGCGCCGCTGGCAGGCGCGCGGCCTGCTGAATCCTGTGAAACAGGCGGCCTGAGCCATGGCGCTCGAACCGGTACGGGTGGTGGCGTCCGGCGGGGTTGAACTCGCTGTTTACGAGTGGGGAACGCCGGGCGATAAGCCGACCGTGGTACTGGTTCACGGCTATCCGGATGCCGCCAGCATCTGGTCCACCGTGGCCGAAGGGCTGGGCGCGCGTTATCACGTGATCGCCTACGACGTGCGCGGTGCAGGCCGTTCGTCGGTGCCCGACCACACACAGGCTTACGACCTCGACCACCTGGTTGCCGATCTGGCGGCCGTGGTGGACGCGATGAGTCCGATGCGGCCGGTGCATCTCATCTGCCACGACTGGGGCTCGATCCAGAGCTGGGAAGCAGTGACTACCGAACGTATGGCCGGGCGGATCGCCTCGTACACGACGATCTCCGGGCCCAGCCTCGACCACGCGGCGTACTGGATCCTGCAGCGCTTGAAAAGCGGCTCGCCGGACCAGATGGCCCAAGTGGCGCGGCAGATCGCCCATTCATGGTACGTCGGCATGTTCCATCTGCCGGCCGTGGCGCCGACCCTGTGGAAGGCCGGCCTCGACAAGCTGTGGCCGGGCCTGCTGGAAAAGCTCGACGGCGTGCGTGTCGATGCCAGCGATAGCCAGCGCAAGGACGGCGCCAACGGCGTCAATCTCTATCGCGCCAATTTCGCCAAGCGCCTGCTGAAGCCGGGTGAGCGACGAACCGACGTGCCGGTGCAGCTGATCGTGCCGCGCAAGGACAAGTTCATGGTCGCCGAGATCTGGGACGACCTGCCGCGGTGGGTGCCGAACCTGTGGCGGCGCGAAGCCGATGCCGGCCACTGGATCCAGGCCAGCCATCCGCAATTGGTGATCGATTGGGCGTCGGAATTCATCGACTACGTCGAAGGTGCCGAGGAAACGCCGGCACTGGCGCGGGCCCGCGTCCATGCCCGCGAATCGAGAAGCGGCCGGCTGTCCGATCGCCAGCGCGGCCGGCTGGTCGTGGTCACCGGTGCCGGTTCCGGCTTCGGCCGCGAAACCGCCCTGCTGTTCGCCGAACATGGCGCGGATGTCATCTGCGTTGACCTGAACCTCGAAGCGGCCGAGCGCACCGTCGAACTCGTGCGCCTGCTGGGCGCACAGGCCTGGGCGCGCAAGGTTGACGTCGGTGATATCGAACAGATGACCGCGCTTGCCAATGGGGTTGAGGCCGATTTCGGCGCGCCGGACATCGTCGTCAACAATGCCGGCATCGGGGTCGCCGGCTCGTTCTTCGACACCTCCGATGCCGATTGGGAAAAGGTGCTGCGGGTCAACCTCTGGGGCGTGATCCACGGCTCCAAGCTGTTCGGCCAGCAGATGATCAAGGCTGGCAGAACGGGCCACATCGTCAATGTCGCGTCGATGGGCGGCTTCACGCCGTCGAAGTTCATGTCGGCTTACAACACCAGCAAGGCGGCGGTGATGATGCTGTCCGACTGCCTCCGCGCCGAACTGGCCGACAAGGGCATCCACGTCGCGACCATCTGTCCGGGCCTGTCGATCACCAACATCACGCAGAGCACGCGTTTCGTCGGCCTCGATGCCCAGGCCGAAGCGGAGAAGCAGGCGCGGGCGACCAAGCTCTACCAGCGCCGCAACCTGACGCCGGACAAGATCGCCAAGGCCATCCTCGACGCCGTCGAGAGCCGGCGCGACGAGGTGCCGGTCGGTGCTGAAGCGCAAGGCGCTCGCCTGATCTCCCGGCTGTTCCCGAAGCTGTCGCGGGGCCTCGCTCGGCTCGACCTGCTGCCCTGATTTCCGTTCACCATCGCCCACGGAGACTTCCCATGGCCGTTACTCCCATCACCGCACTGCTCGGCAAAGTCACCTCCGGCAAGCCCGCCAGGGCCTCCAAGACCCGGGGTCGGCTGATTCCGCGCAAGGTCAAATTCGACTGGTCGGACACGCCGGTCGACTGGATTCCCGGCCATCCGTTTGCCAGTCACTTCATCAACGAGATCAATCTGCTGCTGCCGGCTGGCGAGTTCTGGTTCTGCCGCTTGTACAACCAGGCACTGCCGTACATCACAGACGACAAGCTCCGAGACGATGTGCAGATGTTCATCCGCCAGGAGGCGATGCACGCTCGCGCCCACGGCGGTGCGGTGGCGGACTATCTGAACAAGCGCGGCATCGAGACCGAATCGAATACCCGCCAGGAAGACTGGCTGTTCGAGAACCTGCTCGGCGACAAGTTCGCCGGCCGCGAACTGAAAGGCGACTGGGCGAAGAAGCAGTGGCTGGTGTTCCGCCTCGGCATTATCGCCGCCGTCGAGCACATGACCTGCGTGCTCGGCCAGTACGCGCTCGACAACAAGAACTGGGACGCCGTCGGCGCCGATCCGGTGCTGCTCGATCTGCTGCGCTGGCACGGCGCCGAGGAAGTCGAGCATCGCTGCGTCGCTTTCGATCTGTATCGCCATCTGGGCGGCACCTATCCGTCGCGCTATTACCTAAGCCTGATCGCGATGCCGGTGATCTTCGGCCTCTGGGCCCACGGCGCGGCGCACCTGATGAAGCAGGACCCGCGCTTTGCCGCCCAGCGTCCGAGCGTCTTCCGGCCGTGGGTGTGGCTGGAATGGCAGCGGCAGTCGAAGACCGGCATGCTGCCGTCGCTGCCGGCTTTGCTGGTTCGCCAGCTGCCGTTCTTCAGCCCCTGGTACGACCCGGCGAAAGAGGGCTCGACGGAGGAAGCGCTGGCCTATCTCGAAGGCTCGCCGGCCGCCGCCGCCGCAAGGATGGCGGACCGCAGCGCGGCCTGATTGCAGCGCGCGATATCCACAACGGCCGCGCGAGCGGCCGTTGTCGTTTCCGGGCCTCGGCCGGCCGGGTCGCGATGGGGGGGCGCAGCGGTCCTGTGTCCGGCACGGGAATTCGGCGATGATTCGGTCCCGGAGCGATCCATCGCACGGCGACCCGGGACGGCGATTGAAATCGATGTCGGCCGACGCCATACCT
>CAYPJK010000260.1:2963-4992 GCA_964411025.1 uncultured Nevskia sp. | reverse complement strand
CAGGTCTATCGGCTTCGCGAAGCCGGGTTCAACGTCAAGGCCTTCGAGGCCGGTTCGAACGTCGGCGGGACCTGGTACTGGAACCGCTATCCTGGCGCCCGCTTCGATTCCGAGGCCGAGATCTACCAGTACTGGTTCTCCAAGGACATGTACGCACAGTGGAAGCCGAGCGAGCGCTTCCCGGCGCAGCCGGAAACGGAGAAGTGGCTGAACCACGTCGCCGACCTGCACGACCTGCGCAAGCACTACAGCTTCTCCACCAAGGTCACTGCTGCCCATTACGACGAGGCGAGCAAGCTGTGGAAAGTGTCGACCGACAAGGGCGACACGGTGACCGCGCGCTTCTTCATCAGCTGCGCCGGCATGCTGTCGGCACCGCTGGAAAACCGCTTCCCGGGCCAGGACACCTTCAAGGGCCGCATCTTCCACACCGCGCGCTGGCCGAAGGACGAGATCGACTGGACCGGCAAGACCGTCGGCGTGGTCGGTACCGGCGCGACCGGCATCCAGGTGATCCAGACGATCGCGCCGAAGGTCGGCAAGCTGAAAGCCTTCGTGCGGACGCCGCAATACATCATTCCGATGAACAACCCGAAGTACTCGGAAGCCGACTGGGCCAAGAAGGTCGACGGTTTCGAGTCGCTGAAGTCGCGCGTGCAGTCGACGTTCTCGGGCTTCGAGTACGACTTCGCCAACGGTTCCTGGTACGACAAGACGCCGGAGCAGCGCCGGGCGATCTACGAGTACTACTGGAAGGATGGCTCGCTGGCGCTGTGGCTGTCGGCGTTCCCGGAAGTGTTTTCCGATGAAGCGGCCAGCGCCGACATCTCCGAGTTCGTTCGCGAAAAGATGCGCGAACGCCTGAACAACGATCCCTATCTCTGCGACAAGCTGATTCCGAAGCCGTCGGACTACGGTTTCGGTACCCACCGCGTGCCGCTGGAATCGAACTACTTGGAAGCCTATCTGCGGCCGAACGTGCAGCTCGTCGACTGCCGCGAATCGGCGATCGAGCGGATCGTGCCGAACGGCGTGCAGATGAAGAATGGCACCGTGCATGAAGTCGACATCCTGGTGCTGGCGACCGGCTTCGACGCCGGCTCGGGCGCCTTGAGCCGCATCGACGTGCGCGGCCGCGGCGGTCGTTCGCTGAAGGAAGACTGGGGCAAGGACATCCGCACCGCGATGGGCCTCGGCAAGCACGGCTATCCGAACCTGTTCACCACGGCGGCTCCGCTGGCACCGTCGGCTGCGCTGTGCAACATGACCACCTGCCTGCAGCAGCAGGTGGACTGGATCAGCGACTGCCTGATCCGCCTGCGCGACAAGGGCGTCACCGAGATCGAGCCGACCAAGGCCTTCGAGGATGCCTGGGTGGAACACCACGACTCGATCGCCAACGCCACGCTGATCGTCAAGACCGACAGCTGGTACATGGGCTCGAACGTCGAAGGCAAGCCGCGTCGTCTGCTGTCGTACTGCGGCGGCGTCGGCACCTATCGCGGCAAGTGCGACGAGGTGGCCGCCAACGACTACCAGGGCTTCGCGATGAGCTGATCCGGCTGCCTGCGGGCTGTGCCGGCAAGCCCCGTCGATCCGCGATCGGCGGGGCTTTTTCGTGGCCCAGACGAAAGACGGGCAGCGGCTGCTGGCACGGCCCGCATGCTCGCCGTCACCGGTTTACAGCCCCTGCCGCCGGCGGGGTCACCTCCCTCTCAACCACAGAAGACACCGCCCCGATGAAGACCCGAGTCACCGACATGCTGGGCATCCAGTACCCGATCATCCAGGGCGGCATGATGTGGGTCGGCCGCGCCGAACTCGCCGCTGCGGTTTCCAATGCCGGCGGCCTCGGCATCATCACGGGGCTGACCCAGCCGAGCCCGGACGATCTGGCCAAGGAAATCCTTCGCTGCCGCGAGATGACCGACAGGCCGTTCGGCGTCAACCTCACGATCCTGCCGAGCGCCAAGCCGCCACCTTACGAGGCCTATCTCGACGCTGCGCTGGACAACGGCGTGAAGGTGCT
>CAYPJK010000260.1:0-2953 GCA_964411025.1 uncultured Nevskia sp. | reverse complement strand
CAACCCGAAGGAATTCATCCTCAAGGCCAAGGCGCGTGGCGTGAAGATCATCCACAAGTGCACCGCCGTGCGGCATGCGCTGTCGGCCGAGCGCAACGGCGTGGACGCCGTGTCGATCGATGGCTACGAATGCGCGGGCCATCCGGGCGAGGACGGCATCGGCTGCCTGATCCTGTTCGCGCTGGCCGCCCGCAAGGTCAAGATTCCGCTGATCGCCTCCGGCGGCATCGCCGACGGCCGCACCATGGCCGCCGCGTTCGCGCTTGGCATCGAAGGCGTCAACATGGGCACCCGCTTCTGCGTCACCCAGGAAGCGCCGATCCACGACACCATCAAGCAGCTGCTGGTCAAGGCAACCGAGCGCGACACCAACCTGATCTTCCGCACGCTGCACAACACCGGCCGCGTGCTGAAGACGCCGGTATCGGATGAGGTGGTGGCGATCGAGAATCGCCCGGGCGGCTGCACGTTTGCCGACATCCAGCACCTGGTGTCCGGCGCCAAGGGCCGCGTGGCGCTGGAAACCGGCGACGTCAATGCCGGCCTGATCTGGGCCGGCCAGTCGGTCGGCCTGATCGACGACATTCCGACCTGCGCCGAGCTGATCGAGCGCATGGTCGGCGAATGCCGCAGCCTGCTGGCGGCCGCCAACCAGCGCGTGAATTAAAGTCGCCGTCGCGATCCGGCCCGGAAGCGGCACGAAAGGCCCGACGCATCCCGCAACCGGAGGAGAACCCGCGTGCTGAAGATCCACCATCTGGTGCTGTCCCGTTCCGAACGCGTCGTCTGGCTGGCCGAGGAAATGGGCCTGCACTACGAGCTGGTCCGCCACCTGCGCGACCCGCAGACCTTCCGCGCACCGCCGTCGCTGCGCGCGGTGACGCCGCTGGCGAAGGCGCCGGTGATCGAGGACGACGGCATCGTCGTCGAGGAGTCCTCGGTCATCTGCGACTACCTGCTCGACCGCCACGGCGATCACGGGCTTCGTCCGGCGTCCGGCACGGCCGCCCGACGGCAGTACGACTACTGGATGGCCTGCGCTGAATCGACCCTGATGTATCCGGTGCTGATCGACCTGCTGTCGGTGCTGACCCAGTCCGATGCGCCGGGCCTGCAGGCCTTCGCGATGGGCGAGTACGACACCATGCTGGCGCATGTCGAGCGGACGCTGGCCGGCGGCGACTACCTGGTCGACAACCGCTTCAGCGCCGCCGACGTGATGGTCTACTACACGCTGGCGATGGCGGCTGGCACGGCGATTCCGTTCCCCACGCACGCGCCGCTCGACCGCTACCCGCAGGTGCGCGCCTATCTGGCCCGCCTGGAGCAGCGCCCGGCCTGGCAGCGCACCGCGAAGGCCTGCGCCGCCTGAAGGCCGACGCCTGATCGTCTGCGGAGCCCGGGGACAGGCCGACTGCGGTTGGCTGGCCCCGGGGCTTCTGGCAAACCTGCTTGAGCCGCCGCCATGCCCAGCGAGGGCGGGCCATCTGCGGCCACAAGCCATCCGGGGCCACGCGTGGGACGCGGCACGGCAGACGCCGGCAGCCTAAGATGCGCGCCCACTGACCCGCTCTGCCGATGACGACGCCGCCGCCCGCCGAATCCGTTGCTGCCACCACCGCGCCGGCGCCTGTCATCGCCAGTACCGCCGTCAGCAGCCACCCGCTGCGCGCGGCGCTGCTGGTGATGGCGGCGGTGTTGCTGTTCGCCTGCATGGACACCACCACCAAGGTGCTGACTGAGCACTATGCGCCACCGGTGGTGATCGCCATCCGCTATGCCGTGCAAGGCCTGCTGATGCTGGTGATCCTCGCGCCCAGCCACGGCCGCCGGCTGGTGCAGACGCAGCGCACGGGTCTGGTGCTGCTGCGTTCGGCCTGCCTGGCGCTGGCGTCGGTGATCATGGCGATCGCCTTCCATCGGTTGCCGGTCGCCGAGGCGACGGCGATCGTCTTCCTGTCACCGCTGCTGGTGGTGCTGATCAGCGGCACGGTGCTCGGCGAACGGGTGGGCGGCTACGGCATCGTGGCAGCCGTGGCCGGCTTTTCCGGCGTCCTGCTGATCGCCCGACCGGGCGCGGGACTCGATCCGCTCGGCGTGGTCTGTGCGCTGGTCGGCGCCGTGCTGATCGCCAGCTACCAGCTGATGTCGCGGCTGCTGGCCCGCACCGAAGGCACCGTGCCGATGCTGTTCTACACGGCCATTGTCGGCTCGCTGGTCTACGGGCTGATGCTGCCGTGGTTCTGGGAAGGCCGCCGGCCGGACACGGCGCAGGTGCTGCTGTTCTTCTGCACCGGGGCCGCGGGCGGGCTCGGGCATTTCCTGTTCACCGCCGCTCACCGTCATGCGCCGGCGTCGGTGCTCGCACCGGTGATGTACCTGCAACTCGTGTGGGCCGGTCTGCTCGGCTGGCTGGTGTTCGGCCATGTCGCCGACCTGATCAGCATCATCGGCATGGTCATCGTGGCGCTGGCCGGGGCAGCCGTTGCGTTGCGCGCCCAGCTGACGCAGCTGCTCAGGCGGATGCCGGGCTGACGATCACGACGGAGTGGGGATCACCGGAATGCGACGACGTGCTTCCGGTTAGAAATCTGCAATGGAGCGGGAAACGAGATTCGAACTCGCGACCTCAACCTTGGCAAGGTTGCGCTCTACCAGCTGAGCTATTCCCGCAACGTGTAACGCCACCCTCGGGCGAGGGTTGGAAGTGGAGGCTACAGCCGGAGTCGAACCGACCTACGAGGATTTGCAGTCCTCTGCATAACCGATCTGCCATGTAGCCCACGTACCGCTTGCTGCCGGGCCAGCACCTTCGGTGCCCAACCCGTTCGCATCCGAAGCCAAGCTCCTGAAGCGAAAAAACCTCGTTGCTCACGAGGTTTCTGACTGACTTCACGCTGGAGCGGGAAACGAGATTCGAACTCGCGACCTCAACCTTGGCAAGGTTGCGCTC
>CAYPJK010000259.1:0-5000 GCA_964411025.1 uncultured Nevskia sp. | reverse complement strand
GCAGGCCGAGCCGCCGCGGCCGCCGCGGCCGCCGCGACCGCCGCGACCGCCTTTTTAGTGACGGCAGGGCGGCCGCACAGCAGGGCCCGAACAGCGAAAAGGCCGCACGAGGCGGCCTTTTCGGTCCATCAGCTGCAGCGGATCAGAACTTGTAGATCGCCTTGACCGCGAAGTTGCCGCCGTTGTCCTTGAACGCCGGCTCCGAGAAGCTGCCGCCTTCGCCCTGGCTCACGGTGGTGAAGCCGTTCGGGAAGACATCGTCCTTCGAGGTGTCGTAGCGTACTTCGGCAATGATGTCGAAGTGCGACGACGGCGAGTACACGCCGGCCACGGTGTAGATCTTGAACGACGAGCTGTCACCGCCGAGCTCGGCCTTCAGTGCCGCTTCCGCCAGTTCGATACGGGCACGGGCCGCGAACTTCTCGGTCAGCTGGTACATGCCGTAGAAGGCCACGCCCTTGTTGATGTACAGGCCCTTGGCGTCCTGGATGTCGCCGTTCAGCGCCAAGGTCAGCTTGTCGATGCCGGTGTACTGCACGACCACGTCCGAGATGTTGGTGCGCGTGGTGAACGCGCCCGACGCAGGGCCGTTGATCGGGAACAGCACGGTGCCATCGAACTCGTCGACGCCGAGGTAGTTGGTCAGCGAGACCAGCAGCGTATCGGTCGGCGTCAGCGTGATGTTCGCTTCCAGCGTCTTCTGCTTGTTGGCGTCGATCGTCGACGCCTGCGGGGCGCTGTTGACTGCACCGAGGGTGGCCGACAGCAGGTCGTTGAACTTGTAGGTCGCACGCAGGCCGGTGTGGAAGAACGGCTGGGTGTTCTGGAACAGCCACGAACGCGACACGAACGGCGCGGCGTTGTCAGCCGTCACTTCGTAGCCGGCGAGCGAGCCGAAGCGGCCGGCGATCACCGTGAAGCCGCCACCGGCATACGACACGAAGGCGGTCGGCAGGCTGAAGATCGAATCGCCATCGCCGTAGTTGGCGTTGATGACGTTGGAATCTTCACCGGCGAGGATGTTGACAGTGGCACCGAAGCCCGACTCCGGGGCGTAGGCGATCGTCAGCGAGGCCTGGTCGATGGTGAAGGTGTCGGTCTGGGCGTCATAGGCGCGGAACGCCAGCGTCTTGCCGTCGTTGAAGTTCACCGAATACGACGCGCTGGTGTAGCCGCTGACCGCAATGCCGGAGGCTTCCAGGATCGAACCGATGGTCGGGGTGTCGGCGAAAGCGATGCCGGGCAGGCAGGCCAGACCCGCGACAGACAACAGCTTCTTCATATTGCTCATGACTCTCCTTCGAGTAGTAATTGCGCTGAAAATGGCCAGCGGTCGACGAAAAAGCATGGACCATGCCATACATCTCAAATACATGAATTTGCTTTCATTCTTCCTCGATGCCAACGCGGTGGACCGGCTGCGGCGGCGCTCCCGGCCAGCCCGCGATGCGAGCAACCGCCATTGCTGATCGGTGCGCACCAATTTGGCGCATCCGCTCCTTTGTGAATCCACGAGCCGTGATTCCATCAGGCAACAAAAAGGCGGCACCGGCCTTCGCCGGTGCCGCCCTGATCCGCGCGATGCGGATGGCGGCGTTGCTGGCGTCGATCAGACGCCGGCGCGCTGCAGCATCAGTTCGACCGCGGCCTTGATCTCGGCATCGCTGAGATCGGCCTTGCCGCCGCGTGCCGGCATCGCGTTCTTGCCCTTGATTGCCGAGGCCGCCAGGCCATCGACGCCACCGGCCGCACCCTTGCGCGTCGCCCAGGCGGCCTTGTCAGTCGGCTTCGGCGCTTCCAGCACGCCGGCGTCATGGCAGGCCGAGCAGACCTGGGTGTAGACCTGCTCGCCCGACCACGGCTCGCGGGCAACGGCTGCGGTCTTGACCAGCAGCGCCGGGTCGGTCACCACGGTACCGATCGGTGCGGTGCGGGCTGCCACCTTCTTGCTTTCGGCAACATTGGCGGTGTCGTGCTTCGGGGCCATGAACAGGGCCAGCACGATGATGCCGAAGGTGATGCCGAACAGCAGCGCCAGCACGCCGGCGAACGAAATCATGAACTTCTTGTCCTGGTCTTTGCTCACAACGGTCTCCGGGGCCGGCAGATGAATAAGGCGAATAGTCGGGAATCGATGGTCATGTGCGACGAACAAAGGTCTGACGCGGCATGGCATCGCGGGCGCAGCCTCATTTCGGTGCACGAGACTGGGCTTGCTTCAAGCTGGCGCAGGCGTCGCTGTCGATGACGGGGCATTCCGGGCATCGAACCGCGAACAGCGCAGGCGCCAGCCCGAGCGACAAGACATTATAGAGAAGCGCGTCCGCCGCGTGCCCGGTTTGCAGCCTGTCCGGACCGCAATCAGGTGCTCGGTTACGATACCCACCCCATGCCAGACTCCACGCTCCCCTCGCCGACCGACGACGTCGCGCTGCAGAACACCGCCCGCCGCGTGCTCGGGATCGAGCGTGATGCGCTGGACGCCCTGCTGCCGCGCATCGATGCCGGCTTCGCTCGCGCCTGCCGCCTGTTGATTGGCTGCCGAGGCCGGGTGGTGGTCACCGGCATGGGCAAGAGCGGGCACGTCGGCGGCAAGATCGCGGCGACGCTGGCCTCCACAGGCACACCGGCGTTCTTCGTTCATCCCGGCGAGGCCAGTCACGGCGACCTCGGCATGATCACCCGCGACGACGCGGTGATCGCCATCAGCAACTCTGGTGAAACCGCCGAAGTACTGACCATCCTGCCGCTGATCAAGCGCATGGGCGTGCCGCTGGTGTCGATGACCGGCCGGCCGGCGTCGACATTGGCCAAGGCCGCCGATGTGCACCTGGACGTCTCGGTGGCCCAGGAAGCCTGCCCGCTGAACCTGGCGCCAACCGCCAGCACCACCGCGACCTTGGCGATGGGCGACGCGCTCGCCGTCGCGCTGCTGGAAGCGCGCGGATTCACGCCGGAGGACTTCGCGCTGAGCCATCCGGGTGGCACGCTCGGCCGACGGCTGCTGCTGAAGGTCGGCGACCTGATGCATGCCGGCGAGCAGGTGCCGCGCGTCGACGACGACGCCACGCTGTCCGCCGCGCTGCTCGAAATGACCCGCAAGGGGCTCGGCATGACCGCCGTCGTCGATCGCGATGGCCGGGCCATCGGCATCTTCACGGACGGCGACCTGCGCCGCGTGCTCGATGCCGGGCTCGATGTCCGCAGCGCCGCCATCACCAGCGTGATGACGCGTGGCGGCAAGCACATCGGCGCCGGACAGCTGGCCGCCGAAGCGGTGCACCTGATGGAACGGCACCGGATCACGGTGCTGATG
The DNA here is from genome assembly GCA_964411025.1 of uncultured Nevskia sp. Lineage (GTDB taxonomy): Bacteria > Pseudomonadota > Gammaproteobacteria > Nevskiales > Nevskiaceae > Nevskia. The sequence continues at coordinate 1,684 of CAYPJK010000259.1, read as the reverse complement.
GTGCTCGACGACGAGCAGCGCGTCGCCGGCGTGCTGCACATGCACGACCTGCTGCGCGCCGGAGTCGTCTGATGCGTACCCTGAGCGAGCGTGCCCGCGAGATCCGCTGCGCCGTCTTCGACGTCGACGGCGTGATGACCGACTGCAAGCTGTACCTGGCTGCTGACGGCACCGAACTGAAGGCGGTGCACGTCCGCGACGGCCTCGGCCTGAAGCTGCTGATGCAGGCGGGCATCGAGGTCGCGGTGATTTCCGGCCGGCCGTCGGCGGCAATGCAGGCACGCTTCGAATACCTCGGCATCCGGCGCGTCTGGCTGAACGTCGAACACAAGCTGCCGGCCTGGGAGGAACTGAAAGCCCAGCTTGGCCTGCGCGACGAGCAGATGATGATGATGGGCGACGACACCCCGGACCTGCCGCTGATGCAGCGCGCCGGACTGGCGATGACCGTGGCCGACGCGCACCCGAAAGTGCTGGCCGTGGCGCACTGGGCCAGCCGCCTGACCGGCGGCAACGGGGCAGTGCGCGATGCCGCCGACCTGATCATCAGCGCCCAGACGGCCGACCCTCGCCCATGACCCGCTTCGTGGTGGCGACGATCGCCGTGGCCGCGCTGGCCGGCCTGCTGTTCACACTGAACCGCATCGACGACATCGCGCTCGATGTCGCCGCCAGTCCCGACAAGCTGCCGCGCTACACGCTGACGCAGGCGGACCTGACACGCTACGACGCCGCCGGTCAGCCGTCGATGAAAGCGACGGCCGCCACGCTGGAATACTTCGACGATGAATCAGCCACTGCGACGACGCTGGTCGTCGATGTGCTGTCGGGGCCCAAGACGCCGTGGCACATCGAGGCGCCGGCCGGCAACCTGCGGGCCGGCAGCCGCGAGATCGAACTGACCGGCGAAGTCGTGGCCCACGGCCAGTGGCCCGACAACGGCGAGGCGCTGGTGCTGCGCTCGCCGAGCATGATCGTCAACCCGGATACCCATGTTCTGCATACCGCCGCGGTCGTCGATGTCGACAGCCGGACGCGCAAGGGCACGGCCGTTGGCATGGACGCCAATTGGGAAAAACAGGACCTGCGCCTGCTGAACAACGTGAAGATGCGCTATGACGTCACTCGCTGAAATGAAGCTCCCCATGCTGCTGCTGATGCTGGCCACAGCCTCGGCACCGCTGGCGCTGCACGCGCAGGGGTCGACCAAACCGGTGTCGGTGGACCGCAACGAGCTGGTCAAGCTGCCGAAGCCGGCCGATCTGAAACCGACCGGGCCAGTGACGCTGACGTCCGACAAGGCCGAGCTGGTGCAGGGCAATTCGGCGATCTACACCGGCAATGTCGTGCTGTCGTCGGACACGCTGAAGCTCGAAGGCGATCGCGTGGAGCTCAAGCAGTACGCCGGCGGCCAGTACGAAGCCAAGATCACCGGCGGTCCGGCGAAGATGAACCACGCCGGCAACGGCGCCGAGAATCCGCCGGTATCGGCGCGCGCCAAGACGCTGAACTATGACTCGCGCAGCGGCGTGCTCGATCTGATCAACGACGCCTACGTGATGCGCGGCAGCGACGAAATCACCGGCGACACCATCAAGTACGACGTCAACCAGCGGCGCATCCAGGCGTCCGGCGGCACCGGCGGGCAGGTGAAGATCATCCTGCAGCCATCATCGAACGAACC
>CAYPJK010000258.1:0-5014 GCA_964411025.1 uncultured Nevskia sp. | reverse complement strand
TGCCGACTTTCAGAAACACCGTGACGATGCCGGTGTCCTGGCAGATCGGCCGATGGCCCTCGGCGCAGAGCCGGGAATTGATCAGGATCTGGGCGATCGCGTCCTTGGCGGCCGGCGATTGCTCACGCTCGTAGGCGCTCGCGAGATTCTGGATGTAGTCGACCGGGTGGTAATACGAGATGTACTGCAACGCGTCGGCAACACTCTGGATCAGGTCGTCCTGCCGGATGGCGGTCAGGTGGGCGGGGCTCGGAGCAGTCATGGCTTCGCAAGGGGCGTGGCGGAAGGAGCTTCGATTTTAACCGGCCGTGTCCCGCTGGATGGTCGGGGCGGCCTCCTGATCGCTGAGCGCCGCGGCACAGGCGCTGATCCGGCGCAGCACATCGATGCAGCGTGCCATCTCGTCCGGCGTGACCGATCCGAGCAGCTGGCTGCGCACATCCATCACCGCGCCTTCGATGTCGTGGCCGAGTGCGCGGGCGCGATCGGTCAGGTGGATGCGCCGGGCGCGGCGGTCGCCGGGGCAGTTCTTGCGGCGGATCCAGCCGTCGGCTTCTAGCCGGTCGAGCAGTCGCACGACCGTCGGCGATTCCACTTCCAGAAAGCGGGCGATGTCTGCCTGCGTCGGCGGCTCCTCGGCGCGCAGCAGGTACAGCAGCGGCTGCCATTTGGCCTGCGACAGCCCGAGCGGCGCCAGCCGGCGGTCGATCGCCGCCCGCCAGTCGCGGGGCACGGTGCGCATCAGCAGCACGAATTCCTGGACGTCGTTCATGGCACCAGTCTAAACAATAGTTAGCAAGCTAGCATCTAGTCGACTAAACAAGTATGCTCCGCGCCACGATGCGACGACCGCCGGCAGCGCCGGCCTGTGATCGCCTCTCCCCGGATCGGAGTTGCCATGAAGAAGCTGCCTGTGGCCGGTATCGCTGTGCTGTGCGCATGGCTTGCCGCCTGTTCGTCGTCAACACCTCCGGTGACCCCGCCACCGCCGCTGGTGGTCGTCAAGAAGATCGCGCCGGCCGAGGCGCGCGTCACCATCGATTACGTGGCCCAGACCGAGGCGCTGAACGAGGTCGAGATCCGGCCCCGGGTCGGCGGGCTGCTGGAAACCCAGGCCGCCGTCGAAGGCACACGGGTGAAGAAGGGGCAGCTGCTGTTCGTCATCGATGCCCAGCCCTACGAAGCAGCGGTGGCGCAGGCCAAGGCTTCGCTGGCGCTGGCGCAATCCGCGTTCGATCAGGCCGACCGTGACCTTGCGCGCGTCAAGCCGCTTTCGACGATCGACGCGGTCAGCCAGCAGGAACTCGATGCCGCCATTGCGCGCCACGATGCGTCCAACGCGCAGGTGGAAGCGGCGAGGGCGGCATTGCAGACCGCGCAGCTGAACCTCGGCTACACGCGGATCACGTCGCCGATCGACGGCGTGATCGGCCGGGCGCAGCTCAAGGTCGGCGGCCTCGTCACCGCCTACACCACGCTGCTGACGACGGTCTATTCGACCGATCCGATGTACGTGAACTTCGCGATCAGCGAATCGCGGGTGCTGGAGATCCAGCGCGAGATGGGCGTGGCGCTGGACCAGGCCGCCAAGAGCAACCGCACCTTCAAGGTGCTGCTGGGCGACGGGTCGGAGTACCCGCATCCTGGCCGGCTGAACTTCATCGATGCGGCGGTCGACAACGCCACCGGCACGCTGAAGCTGCGGCTGGAAGTGCCGAATCCCGATCAGCTGCTGCGTGCCAACCAGTTCGCGCGCGTGCGCGTCACCACACAGAACCTGAAGGACGCGCTGCTGGTGCCGCAGCGTGCCGTGCAGGAATTCCAGGGCAAGAACTACGTCTGGGTCATCGATGGCGAAACGAAGGCCCAGCAGCGTGACGTGACGATGGGCGCCCGCGTCGACGCCAACTGGATCGTCACCAAGGGCTTGAGCGCTGGCGAGACGCTGGTGGTCGAAGGCATGCAGAAGCTCAAGCCAGGCATCGCCGTCAGCACCCGCGACGCCGATGCCGCGCCCACTCCGACCCCGGCCGTGGCGGCGCCGACGCCGGCAGCGAAGCCGTGATCAATTACTTCATCGACCGGCCGATCTTCGCGACGGTCATCGCCATCCTGATCACGCTGGCCGGCGGCGTGGCGCTGACCGGCCTGGCCGTGGCCCGGTACCCGCAGATCACGCCGCCGACGATTGTCGTCACCGCCACCTTCCCGGGTGCCGATGCCGCCACCGTCGAGCAGTCGGTCGCGGCGCCGATCGAGGCACAGGTCAACGGCGTGCCGAACATGATCTACATGTCGTCGAAGGCTTCCAATGACGGCGTCTATACGCTGACCGTCAGCTTCGAGATCGGCACCGACCAGGACATCGCCGCCGTCAACGTGCAGAACCAGGTGGCGATCGCCCAGCGGTCGCTGCCGCAGGAAGTGATTCGGCAGGGCGTGACGGTGCAGAAGCGCCAGCCACAGCCACTGCTGTTCATCTCCTTGCGAGCGGACGACCCGCGCTACGACTACCTGTGGCTGTCGAATTACGCGACCTTGCAGATCTACGACGCGCTGGCGCGCATTCCCGGCGTCGGCACGGTCACCGTGTTCGGCGCGCGCGACTACGGCATGCGCATCTGGATGGACCCGCAGAAGATGGCGCGCTTCGGCGTCACCACCCAGGACATCGCCCGGGTGCTGAACGAGCAGAACGTGGTCGCGCCGGCGGGCACCATCGGCGCAGAACCGGCGCCGCCGGGGCAGGAAGTGCAGTACCCGGTGACGGTCAAGGGCCGGCTGGTGGGCATCGGCGAGTACGAGAACATCGTGCTGCGGGCGCGCAAGGACGGCACCATCGTCAAGCTGCGCGATGTCGCACGCATCGAACTGGCAGCGGCCGACTACGGCCGTTCGACGCGGCTCAACGGCAACCCGGTCGCCAACATCGGCATCTTCCAGCTGCCCAATGCCAATGCGCTCGACGTGGCGCGTCAGGTCAACCAGACGATGGCCGAGCTGGCGCGCAATTTCCCGCCCGGCATCAGCTACACGGTGCCGTTCGACACCACGCTGTTCGTCTCCGAATCGCTGCACGAGGTCTACCTGACGCTCGCCATTGCTGCCGCGCTGGTGCTGCTGGTGGTATTCATCTTCCTCGAAAGCTGGCGCGCCACGCTGATCCCGATGCTGGCGGTACCGGTATCGCTGATCGGCACCTTCACGGTATTCCTGGCGCTCGATTTCTCGATCAACACCTTGACGCTGTTCGCGATGGTGCTGGCAATCGGCCTGGTCGTCGACGACGCCCTCGTGGTCGTCGAAGCGGTGACTGAAAAGATGGATCGCCACGGCTTGAGCGCCCGCGACGCGACCCGCGCGGCGCTGCACGACGTGGCCGGTCCGGTGATCGCCATCGCGCTGGTGCTGACGGCAGTGTTCGTGCCGGTGGCCTTCCTCGGTGGCCTCACCGGGCTGTTCTACCGGCAGTTTGCGCTGACGCTGTCGGTGTCGGTGCTGATTTCGGCGCTTGTCGCATTGACCTTCATCCCGGCGCTGTGCGCGCTGCTGCTGAAGCCAACGGCGGAATCGCGCTGGAAAGGTCCGATCGGCAGTTTCTTCGGCCTGTTCAACCGCGGCTTCGATCGCTTTGCGGCGGGCTACGGCCGGCTGGTGCAGCGCTCGCTGACCCACCGGGTGCTGCCGATGGCGGTGTTCGTGGCGCTGATCGGCAGCACTGTCTACCTGGTCGAATCGCGCCCCGGCGGCTTCCTGCCAGACGAAGACCAGGGTTATCTGCTGGTCAATGCGACCTTGCCGCTGGGGGCGTCGCTGCAGCGCACCGAAGTGGTGATGGACAAGTTCCGCAAGCTGGTCGAGGAGAAATTTCCCGAGGTCGAAGCCTTCCTCGCCATCAACGGCTTCAGCCTGATCACCCGCATCAACACGCCGTACACAGCGACCGGCTTCATCGTGCTGAAGCCCTGGGCCGAACGCAGCGGGCCAGGCCACAGCGCCTTCGATCTGGTGAAGCGCTTCAACCGCGAGCTGGCGGCAATATCGGAAGCCAACTTCCTGGTGCTCAATCCGCCGTCGATCCCCGGCATCAGCGCCACCGGCGGCTTCGAGTTCATCCTCGAAGACCGGCGTGGTGGTGATGTCACTGATCTGGCGCGGGTCGCGCAGGACATCATTGCCGAAGCCAACAAGCGGCCGGAACTGAGCCGCGTGTTCACGCTGTTCTCGGCCAAGGTGCCGCAGATCGAGTACCGCATCGACCGCGAACGGGTGAAGACGCTGGGCGTGCCGATCTCCGATGTGTTCGGCTCGCTGCAGGCCTTCCTGGGCGGCGCCTACATCAACGACTTCAACCTGTATGGCCGCACGTTCCGGGTCACCACGCAGGCCGAGGCCGCCGCGCGCAGTTCGCCGGACGCGGTCAACAACCTGTACGTCCGCTCCGATACCGGCGAGATGGTGCCGCTGTCGACCGTGGTCAGCACCGAGATGCGCGACGCCACCGAATCGATCGACCGCTACAACGTCTACCGGGCGATCAGCATCACCGGCAATCCATCGGCCGGCCATTCGTCGAGCGAAGCCGTGGCGGCGATGGAACAGCTGGCGGCGGAGATCCTGCCCGATGGCTACAGCTTCGAGTGGACCGGCCAGACCTACCAGGAAAAGAAGACCGGTGGCCAGGCGCCGCTGATCTTCGCGATGGCGATGCTGTTCGTGTTCCTCGTGCTGGCGGCGCTGTACGAAAGCTGGGCCGTGCCGTTCGCGGTGCTGGCGTCGATTCCGTTCGCGGTGTTCGGTGCCTTCGGCGGCCTGACCTTGCGCGGCATGGCCAACGACATCTACGCCCAGGTCGGCCTGATCATGCTGATCGGCCTCGCCGCCAAGAACGCGATCCTGATCGTGGAGTTCGCCAAGCTGGCCCGCGAACGCGGTGCCACGCTGGTCGATGCGGCGCTCGAAGGTGCGCGCCTGCGCCTGCGGCCGATCCTGATGACCTCGTTCGCGTTCATCC
>CAYPJK010000257.1:0-5032 GCA_964411025.1 uncultured Nevskia sp. | reverse complement strand
TCGAGTACCGACTTGATCTGGTAGATCCGCCCGCGCTGGCCGTCCAGTTCGTCGCCGAGCAGCTGGTAGGTCGGGCAGGTGGCGTTGCAGAAGCCGCAGTGCACGCAGGCGCGCAGGATGCGGTCGGCCTCCCGGCCCTGCGGCGTGTCGCGAATGAAATCGGCGAGGTTGGTCTGCATGGGCGATTCAGAAATCCGGAGACAGGCGACCGCGATTGAGAATGCCGGCCGGGTCGAAGCTGGCTTTCAGCCGCCGGTGCAGCGCCATCACCGCGGGTGCTGGCGGCTGGAATGCGTACTGGCGCGCACGGCCGCGAAACGCGGTCGCGTGGCCGCCATGCGATGCCGCGAGCGTCCGAACGGCGTCTGCCGGCAGCGCGCTGCGCAGCCAGCGCTGGCCGCCGCCCCAGTCGATCAGCTCGTCAATGCCGTCACCCGCCAGCGGCGGCGCGGTGGGCCGGACCGCCAGCCGCCACAGTGGCGCGGGCCCGGCGAAGAAGGGATCGGTCTGCTCGCGGATCGCGGCCCAGAACGCGCCGGCATCCGGCAGCGTTTCGCCACCGAGCCGGGCCAGCGCCGCGCTCACCGCTGCCGGATTGCCGGCCAGCCGCAGCCGCAGGCGGCCGTCGTGATGCACGGCGCCGGCCAGCGGCAACGGCTGGCCGGCAAGCCGGTTCATCGTCGCGATGGCCTCGGCGGCCGATACCTCGAAGACCCGCGTCTCGTCGGCTTCCGGCGTCGGCAGCACCTTGAAGCTGACTTCGGTGATGAGGCCCAGCGTGCCCATCGCGCCCGCCTGCAGCCGGAAGGTGTCGAAACCGGCGACGTTCTTCATCACCTGGCCGCCAAAGCGCAGCACCTCGCCACGGCCGTCGATCAGGCTGACGCCGAGCAGGTAGTCGCGCACGGCGCCGGTGTATGGCCGGCGCGGGCCGGACAGGCCGCTGGCGACGCAGCCGCCGACGGTCGCGCGGCCACCGAACAGCGGCGGCTCGAACGGCAGGCACTGGCCGGACGCCGCGAGCGTGGCCGCCACGTCCGTCAGCGGCGTGCCGGCCTTGACCGTCAGCACCAGCTCGCTGGGATCGTAGGCGACGATGCCGGCGTGTCCGCCGGTGTCGATCGCCTCGCCAACCGGCTCGCCACCGAGAAAATCCTTGCTGCCGCCGCCCCGGATCCGCAACGGCGCACCCTGGGCCTGCGCGGCGCGGATGCGCGCCTGCGCCTGTTCGATGAAATCGGTCATGACGGAATCAGAAGCGCGGCAGCTCGGGTTGCCGGGTCTGGCCGGCATGGACGTGCAGGCGGCCCATTTCGGCACAGCGATGCAGGGTCGGCACCGCCTTGCCCGGATTCAGCAGCCCCTTGGGATCGAACGCGGCCTTCACCGCGTGGAACGCGGTCAGTTCGCGCGAATGGAACTGCGTGCACATGGCGTCGATCTTCTCGACACCGACACCGTGCTCGCCGGTGATGGTGCCGCCGACCGCCACACTGAGATCGAGGATCTTGTTGCCGAAGGCCTCGGCCTTTTCCAGATCGCCGGGCTTGTTGGCGTCATAGAAGATCAGCGGATGCAGGTTGCCGTCACCGGCATGGAAGACATTGGCGCAGCGCAGGCCGAACTCGTCGGAGAAGCCCGCGATCTTGCGCAGCACGTCGCCGAGGTGGCGGCGCGGAATGGTGCCGTCCATGCAGTAGTAGTCCGGCGTGATCCGGCCCACGGCCGGGAACGCCGCCTTGCGGCCAGCCCAGAGCTTCAGGCGTTCGGCTTCGTCCCGCGAGGTGCGCATCGCGGTGGCGCCGCTGGCAGTGAGCACCGCTTCGATACGTTCGATCTCGTGGGCGACCTCCTCCGGCGTGCCGTCGCTCTCGGCCAGCAGGATCGCTTCGGCGTCGAGCGGGTAGCCGGCCTTGACGAAGTCCTCGACCGCCTCGATCGCGAGCTTGTCCATCATCTCCAGTCCGGCCGGAATGATGCCGGCGGCGATGATCGCGGCCACACCCTGCCCGGCTTTCTCGACGCTGTCGAAGCAGGCCATCACCACGCGCGCCAGCTGCGGCCGTGGCAGCAGCTTGACGGTGACTTCGGTGACCACACCGAGCAGACCTTCGGAGCCGACCAGCAGCGCCATCAGATCGTAGCCCGGCGCATCCGGTGCCTCGCTGCCCAGTTCGATGATCTGGCCGTCGGCCAGCGCCACGCGCGCAGCGACGACGTTGTGCACGGTCAGCCCGTACTTCAGGCAGTGGACGCCGCCGGAGTTCTCGGCGACGTTGCCGCCGATCGAGCAGGCGATCTGGCTCGACGGGTCCGGCGCGTAGTACAGCGCATGCGGTGCGGCGGCGTCGCTGATCGCCAGATTGCGCACGCCGGGCTGCACGCGGGCGGTGCGGGCCACCGGATCAAGTTCGAGGATGCGGTTGAGGCGGGCCAGCGACAGCAGCACGCCGCCCTGTTCCGGCAACGCCCCGCCAGCCAGCCCGGTGCCGTGGCCACGGGCGACAACCGGCACGCCAATGGCGTCGCAGATCCGCAGCACGGCGGCCACCTGCGGCTCGTCGACCGGCAGCGCCACGCACAGCGGCAGGCGCCGGTACATCGACAGGCCGTCGCATTCGTACGGCCGCATCTGTTCGACAGTGGTCAGCAGCGCGCCTTTCGGCAGCACCTCGGCCAGCGCGGAAAACAGGGCAGTGGAATCGATCGGCGGAGGGGTCGGCGCGTTCATGGCCGCAGTGTAGCGGGCAGGTCCGGCCGTCGAAATTGGCTTTGTCAAGCCGGAAGCGGCCGGCTCAGGCCCTGCGTGCCGGGCAGCCGAGCAGGTGATCGTTGACCACGCCGACCGCTTGCAGATACGCGTAGATGATCGTCGAGCCGACAAACTTGAAGCCGCGCTTGGCGAGCGCCTTGCTGATGCGGTCGGACAGCTCGGTGCGCGCCGGAATCTGCTTCATCTCGGTCCAGTGGTTGACCACCGGCCGCCCGCCGACATGGCGCCACAGCCAGGCATCGAGGCTGCCTTCTTCGTCGCAGAGCCGCAGGTAGGCCTGGGCGTTGACGATCGTCGCGTTGATCTTGAGCCGGTTGCGGACGATGCCGGCGTCCGCCATCAGCCGTTCGCGGTCGGCGTCGGTGTAGGCGGCGATCTTCTTTGCGTCGAAGCCGTCGAAGGCGCGGCGGTAGCTGTCGCGCTTGGCGAGGATCGTCGACCAGCTCAGGCCCGCCTGCGCGCCTTCGAGGATCAGCATCTCGAACAGCATGCGGTCATCGTGCTGCGGCCGTCCCCACTCGGCATCGTGGTAGGCGCGCTCGGCCGCCGTCTTCATCGCCCACGCGCAAGGCGTCGGCGGCGGGGCGGTGGCGGTCACGCGAACTGGATGCGCTGGCCGAACGGCTGCGGGCGCAGCGCGCCGTCGCGATAGACGAGCTTGCCGTTGACCCAAGTGGCGTCGATGCGCGACTTGAAACGGTGGCCGTCGAACGGCGACCAGCCGCACTTGTAGCGGACGCTTTCCGGCGTCACGTCGGTGATGCCGTTCGGATCGACGACCACCAGATCGGCGTAGCCGCCTTCGCGCAGGTAGCCGCGATCGACGATGCCGAAGCGTTCGGCCGGCGCATGGCAGGCGCGCTCGACGACCGTTTCCAGCGGCAGTTCGCCGCGCTCCACCAGCTCCATCAGCGCCAGCAGGCTGTGCTGCACCAGCGGCAGGCCGCTCGGCGCCTTGAAGTAGCGGTTGGCCTTTTCTTCCCGCGTATGGGGCGCATGGTCGGTGGCGATGATGTCGATCACGCCGTCGCGCACGGCGGCGACCAGCGCCTCGCGATCGGCCAGCGTCTTGACCGCCGGATTGCACTTCAGCTTCGAGCCCAGGTGCGGGTAGTAGCTTTCGTCGAAGTACAGGTGGTGGACGCAGGCCTCGACGCTGATCTGCTTGGTCTTGACGTCGCCCTTGGCGAAGAACGGCAGCTCGCCGGCCGAGGTCAGATGCAGCACGTGCAGCCGGGTGCCGTGCTTCTTCGCGAGCCCGATCGCGAGTTCCGTGGACTTGTAGCAGGCGGCGGCCGAGCGGATGTACGGATGCTCGGAGAACGGCACGTCCTCGCCGTACTTCTCGCGTGCGGCGTCCTCGGCCACCTTGATCATCGGCGTGTCTTCACAGTGGGTGACGATCATCACCGGCGCCCGCTGGAAGATCTTGTCGAGCGTGTCCGGGTTGTCGACCAGCATGTTGCCGGTCGAGGCACCCATGAAGATCTTGATCGCGCAGGCCTCGCCTTTCTGCAGCGCTTCCAGCTCCTACAGGTTGTCGTTGGTGGTGCCCATGTAGAACGCGTGGTTCGCGAAGGTGCGACCGGCGGCGATGCGGTACTTGTCGGCCAGCGCCTCGCGGGTGATCGTCTGCGGGTTGACGTTCGGCATGTCGAAGAAGCTGGTCACGCCGCCGGCCACCGCCGCCGCCGACTCGGTGGCGAGGTCGCCCTTGGCGGTCAGTCCGGGCTCGCGGAAATGCACCTGATCGTCGATCAGCCCCGGCAGCAGCAGACGGCCCTTGGCGTCGAACACTTCCACCCCGGCCGGGGCGCTGATCTTCGGCGCGATCTTGGCGATGCGCTCGCCTTCGATCAGCAGATCGGATTCGAAGCGGCGTCCTTCGTTGATGAGGGTGGCGTTGGTGATGAGCATGGTATCGGCGTCATGAGAACCTGCCCAATTATGCGCCTCAGCCCAGGTCCCCCCACAGAACCTGCAACGCCGCCAGGGTCGCGACGCCGGCCGTCTCGGTGCGCAGCACCCGCGGCCCGAGGCCGATGCCGATGCAGCCGGCCCGGCGGGCGGCGGCGATTTCAGGATCGGACAGCCCGCCTTCCGGGCCGATCAGCAGGGCCATCGTCGCTGCCGCGTCCAGCGTCCGCAGCGATACCGATTCGGTCGGCGCCAGCACCAGCCGCAGCCGGCCGTCGGCGGGCGCGGCCAGCCAGGCGTCGAGCTTCTGCACCGCCGCGACCTCCGGCACCCGCGTGCGGC
>CAYPJK010000256.1:0-5034 GCA_964411025.1 uncultured Nevskia sp. | reverse complement strand
GCCACCATCGACACCTACCTGAGCCTGCGTTACCCGCTGCCGCTGGCGGTGGTGCCACCGGTGCTCAAGCGGCTGTGCGTGGACATCACGCTGTATGCCTTGAGCCTCAGCGCCGATGCGCTGACCAAGGAGCTGCGCCAGCGCTACGAAGATGCCATCAGCCTGCTCAAGCAGATGGCCAGCGGCGCGGTGGGCCTGGGCGTGGAACTGGCTCCTGAAACGCCGGTTGCAGGCGAAGTGAAAGGCGGCGAAATCCTGCTGAGCCCGAAGCCGCGCCTGTTCAGCCGCGACACGCTGGAGGATCTGTGATGGATCTCCTCGACGTGCGCGAAGCCATCGTCGACAGCCTCACCGAACGGCTGCCGAAGGCGGTCACCGTCAGCGGTATCCGCGGCCGTTTCGATCTGCGCGAGCTGGAAACCTACACGCAGCGCTGCCCGGCGGTGATGGTCGGCGTGCTGTCTGCCACCGGTATCGACGACGACCAGGAACTGCAGCCCAGGCTCAAGTGCGCGGCCTACGTGCTCACCAAGAACGGCCGCAGCGGCCGTGCCGACGAAGCCGGCCTGCGGCTCGCCAGCAGCCTGCTGCATGCCATGCGGCGCGGCCCTCTGGCCCCGGATTGCCAGGCGCCCACCGGCCTCGGCTTCAACAACCTTTACAGCACCAGCTTCGGCGAAGAAGGCGTGTGGCTGGCGGCCGTCACCTGGCAGCAGGCCACGCCGCTGACCGAGCTCACTGACGACGCGCTCGAGGAGTTCCTCCGCGTGCACGCCACCTATGACCTGGCACCGGCAGATGGCAAGGCCGAGGCCAGCAACCTTTTCCCCGTCCGCCCGACTGAGCCTCTCTCTGAGCCGACCCCATGATCCAGTTCAACCAGATTCCCGTGAATTTCCTGGTGCCCGGCCAGTACGTCGAGTTCGACTCAAGCCAGGCCGATGGCAGCACGCCCACCATTCCGCAGCGCATCCTGCTGATCGGCCAGATGCTGCCCACCGGTGTCGGCTCGGCCAACGTGGCCACGCTGGTGTCGAGCGCTGATGAAGTGGCGCAGCTTGCCGGCCGGGGCTCCATGCTTCACCACATGGCGCGAAAGCTGTTCGCGGCCAACAGCTTCACGCCGGTCTACGTCTTGGCCCAGGCCGATGCCGGCGGCGCCACCAAGGCCACGCGCCAGGTCACGGTCGGCGGCAGTGCCACCGCCAATGGCGAGCTGGATCTGTACGTCGGCGACACCCGCTATGCGATCGGTGTCGTCACCGGCGCCACCGCCGCACAGATTGCCGCGTCGATCGCAGCTGCGATCACCGCCGATCCGGATCGCTACGTCGATGCCGTGGTCGACGGCGGCACGCCGGCCCGCGTGAACTTCGCCGCACGGCATGCCGGCATCGATGCCGGCCGCGTCGAAGTGAGTCACAGCCGCTTCGATGGCGAGCGCCTGCCGCTGGGTGTGACGCTGACCATCGCTGCCCTGGTCGAAGGTACCGTGAACCCCAGCATCGCCCTAGGCCTGACCGGCCTCGGCGAGTCCTGGTACCCGACGCTGGTGATGGGCTACACGGACGGCGCCAACCTCACGCTGCTGGAAACCGAGCTGGCCGACCGCTTCGGCCCGCTGCGGCAGATCGAAGGCTATGCGCACATCGGCCGCGCTGCTGACCAGGCCACACTGCAAACGCTGGCCACGGCCCGCAACGCGCCGCATCAGTCGCTGATCGACTGCGCTGACGTGCTGACCCCGGCCTGGGCCGTGGCGGCTTCCGTGGCCGCGCTCGATGCCGGCGAGCCAGACCCCGGCCGGCCGCGCCAGTCGCTGGCGCTGCCCGGCGTGCTGGCCCGTGTGGCCACCGGCCGCCGCACGCGGGCGGTGCGCAACCAGCTGCTGGCCGTTGGCGTGTCGACGCTGTCGATCGACGCGTCGGGCACCGTGCGCATCGAACGTCTCACCACCACCTACCGGCTCAATGCACAGGGCCTGCCGGACAGCAGCTACTTCGATACCGAATCGCTGCACCTGCTGGCCAACCTGCGCTACACGCTGCGCACCCGCTTCGCCAACAAGTACCCGCGCCACAAGCTCGGCCGCGATGGCAGCGAAGGCCCGAACGTGATGACGCCCAGCACCGCGCGCGCCGAGTGCATCGCGCTGTACCTGGACTGGCTGAACCAGGGCTGGGTCGAAGGCGGCGACGCCTTCGAGCAGTTCAAGCAGCAGCTCCGCGCCGAGATCGACAGCAGCGATCCGAACCGCCTGAACCTGCTGCTGCCGCCGGACCTGATCAACCAGCTGCGCACGGTCGCTGGCCAGATCCAGTTCCGCCGCTAAGCCCCACGCCGAACCTCACAGGAACCCGACATGGCAAACCGTCTCCTCGGCCGCGCCACCATCAAGGCGGACGGCCGCACCCTGAAAACCAAGCGCGGCTGCACGCTGGACCCCGGCGGCGAGCAGCGCACCCCGGTGGTGGGCAGCCGCAGCGTGCACGGCTTCACCGCCGAGCTGATGCCGCCGATGCTCGATTGCCGCATCACCCAGACCGCCGAGTTCGGCCTCGAGGAGATCCGCGCGATCGAAGACGCCACGATCGTCTTCGAAGGCGACGACGGCATCAATTACGTCATCAGCGGGGCATTCAGCACCAGCACGCCCAAGCTCGCCGAGGTGGAAGGCGAGATCACCGCGCAGTTCAGCGGCACCAGCTGTAACCGCGCCTGATCCCCCTTTCAACCGAGCCTGAACCCACATGAAAACCGTCACCGGAACGCTGAAGCACGGCCTGAAGATCGGCGACCAGACGCACCACGAGTACGTGATGCGCGAGCCCACCACCGCCGACCTGTTCGACGCCGAAGACGAGCACGGCACCGGCACCCCGCTGAAGTTCAAGGCATCGCTGATTGCGCGCGTACTGGTGCGCGTCGGCAGCTTCGAAGGCCCGTTCACGTTCTCGATGGTGCGCGGCCTGAAGCCGGCCGACTTCATGACGCTGACCGAGAGCTACGCGGAGGCCGAAAAGCTGGGGGAAGGCTGACCCGTCGGAGACGAGAGGCGATGACGGCAATGGTCGTCATCGCGGGGAAAACCCACTGGTCACTGACGGAGCTGCGGGCGCTGCCCCGAAGCGAGTTGCTCCACTACCTGAAGCTGATCACCAAGGCCGATGACTGATCTCACCGTAAGCCTCCGTCTGCTGCTCCAGTCGCGCGAGTTCACGCGCGGCCTGCAGGGCGGCAGCCGCGACGTGAAGCGCTTTGGCGATGACGGGCGCAAGGCCATCAGCCAGCTCGACAGCACCATCAAGAGCGTGCGCAAGCAGATGGCCGGACTCGGCCTGGGCCTGGTCGCGGGCGGCGCACTTCGCGAATCCGCCCGACTCGACAAGAGCCTGATGCAGGTCCGGCAGACGGCCGGTGCCACGCGCGCCGAGATGCGCGGTCTGCGGGACGACATCTTCCAGATGGCGCGCGACACCGGCCGGCCGCTGGACACGCTGCTGGGCGGCTTCAACAACCTGATCGCGGCCGGCCTCGACTGGCAGGCGGCACTGGCCACCACCCGTGCCATCAACCCGGCCAGTGCCGTCACCGGTGCCGGTGAAGACGTGCTGGCCGGCGGTCTGTCGGTGGCGGCCAGCGCCTACGGATTTGACCTCAGCCAGCCGCGCCTCGCGGTGGAGCTGCTGGACCAGATGGTGGTCGCCGGGCGGCTCGGCAATGCCGAGCTGGAAGACCTGGCCGGCATCTTTGCCAGGACCGGCGTCAACGCCAAGGCGGCCAACCTGGGCTTCGCGCAGACGCTGGCGTTCGTCGAGGGCCTGAGCAAGGTCGAGCGCAATCCGGAACGGCTCAGCACGCTGGCGGATTCCACGCTGCGGCTGTTCAACAACGCCAAGTACCAGGCTGCCGCCAGCAAGGCCACTGGCGTCAGCTTCTACAGCGCAGACGGCGCCGGCCGCGCCCCTCTCGATGTGCTGGGCGACATCGCCAGCAAGTACCGGGGCCTCACCACCGACAAGGCGCGCGACAGCTTCATTGCCAGAGCGTTCGGCGAAACCGACCTGGATACCCAGAAGGGTCTGCGCACTTTGCTGGGCGGCGATGTGCTGCAGCAGATCACCGCGATGACCGCGCAGATCCGGGGCGCCAGCGGCGCTGTTGCGCGCGATCTGCCGGATGCCATCGACAACGCGGTGGACCAGAGCAACCGGCTGAAAACCAGCCTGCGGCAGGCCGGCGAGCGCTTCGCCCAGCCGGTGAACCGCGCGCTGTCGGATCTGATTGCCTACCAGATCGATGACCCGCGCAAGGGCGGCCTCGGGCTGGGCAGCGGGGCCACCGTGGCCACCACCGGCGCGCTGATTGTCGGCGTCGGTGCACTGGGCCAGCTGATCAAGTCGCTGGCCGGCAAGCTGCCTGGCATCGGCGGCGGCATCAGCACGGCCGCCGGTGTGGCGCAGGGCAAGGCGCTGGAGCAGCTGGCCGGCGTCACGCCAGTGTTCGTCACCAACTTTCCTGCCAACGAAGGCGGCGGCAGCGGCGCGCTCGAGGCCGCTGCGGCCACGGCCGGCGTAGCGGCTGCCGCCAAGAGCGGGCTGCTGGCCCGCGTACTGGCACGGGTGGGCCTCGCCCCGGTGGCCGCCGGCTCTGCGTTGAGTGTGGCCGGCGGGGCCGGCGTGCTGCTCGCCGGTGGCGCGGGCTACGGCCTTGGCACGGCCATCTCCCGCGAAATGCTCTCCGGCACGGAAGCCGGCGACCAGATCGGCCGCGCCATCGCCACGGTACTGGCCGCGTTCGGCAGCCAGGCTGCGCGCGATGCCATTGATGCCCGCAACCGCGAACCGGAGCTGACCGGCGTCATCAAGATCGAGCTGGATGGCAAGAGCGCCCGGCTGGCCAGCGCCAAGACGAGCAGCCGGGTGGACTTCGACTTCAGCGCCGGCCCCATCGCGCTGGGAGCGGGCCGCTCCCTCGGATCGCACGGCAAGATCCGCATCAAACGGTTCATTCACGTCTCCCGGCGTCGTCACT
>CAYPJK010000255.1:0-5043 GCA_964411025.1 uncultured Nevskia sp. | reverse complement strand
CGCGCTGCTGGTGGCCGGCTGTGCCAGCGAAACCGGCCGGCGCACGGTCAGCCGCGGTGCGGTCGTGGTCCGTTCGAAGCCGACGCCGGGCGAAACCTATGTCGTCGCCCGTGGCGACACCCTGTACTCGATCGCCTTCCGCAACGGCCTCGACTATCGCGAACTGGCCGACTGGAACGGCATCGGCCGGGATTACACGATCCACCCTGGCCAGCGCCTGCAGCTGGGACCGCCAGGCGCGACGACGGCGGCAGCGCCGGTGGGCACGGATTCACCGCCCGCACCGTCGTCATCGGCCGGCGCGACCGCCGGCCAGGAGCCGATCCCGATCGTTACCGGCAGCGCCAGCTGGGAATGGCCGACGCGTGGCGAACTGGCGCGCAGTTTCGCGGCCAGCGGCAGCAAAGGCATCGACATCGCTGGCGAGGCGGGTCAGCTGGTGATCGCCGCCCGCGGCGGCAAGGTCGTCTACAGCGGGGCGGCGCTGAAGGGCTACGGCGAGCTGGTGATCATCAAGCACGACGAGCAGTACCTGTCCGCCTACGGCTACAACCGCAGGCGGCTGGTCGAGGAAGGCGAGACGGTGGGCCCGGGCCAGCCGATTGCCGAACTGGGGCTCGGGCCGGAGAACCGGCCGCTGCTGCATTTCGAGGTGCGCGACCGGGGCCGGCCGATCGATCCGGTGGCGCTGCTGCCGCGCCGCTGAGGCGGCGGGCGGTGCCTCCCGGCCCGCGCGACGGCGGGCCGGGAGACGGGGCTTCAGGCCTTCAGAAGCTGGCCTTGAACTGGGCGCCGATGAGGCGCGGTTCGTTGATGAAGCCGGTCAGGTTGTTGAAGTCGATGCCGCCGACGACCCGCGTGGTGCCGGTGATGTTGCGGGCGAACGCGGCCAGCTCGAAGCGGCCGTCACCCCACAGGTAGCCGGCGCGCAGGCCGCCTTCCAACAGGTACTTGCCCTTGTACTCGACCGACTCGTACAGGAAGAAGTTGACGGTGCTGCGGTAGGCCCAGTCGGTCAGCACGAAGGCTTCGCCGGCTCCGATCGGGTGGCTGTAGCGCAAGGTGGCGTTGCCGGTCACGCGCGGTGCCTGCGGCAGCCGGTTGCCGTCGATGATGACGGTGTTCGAGCCCATCACCTGCGGGTCCAGCACGGTGCAGCCGCTGCCGCACGGGGCCACGGCCAGTCCGTCATCCTGGATCTCGGTGTAGTTGTAGCTGGCGCCGAGGGTCAGCAGCAGGTTCTGGGTGAGGATCGCCTTGAAGTCCAGTTCGGCACCCTGCAGCAGCGCCTTGTCGGCATTGATCAGCGTGTTGAAGTTGGCGCCGCCGCCGACGGCGGTCAGCTGCTGGTCCTCGACTTCCGAGCGGAACAGGTTGAAGGCGATGCGCGCGCGCTTGTCGAACAGGTCCGCCTTGATGCCGGTTTCGTACGACAGCACCGTTTCCGACTTGGCCACCGACAAGGTCGAGCCGAACAGCAGGCGGCCCTGCACTGACGGCGCGCGGAAGCCGCGGGCCACGCGGGCGTAGGCGCTGACGGTCGGCGTCAGCTTGTAGGTGCCGCTGACATCCCAGCTGACATCGGTGTCGTCCGGGTTGGCATACAGCTCGCCGGTCGGCGGCGCGCCGATCGGCGACTGCAGCTGCTCGGCAACGAAATTCTTGTTGTCGACCGTGTAGCGGACGCCGCCCTTGAGCTTGAAGTCCGGCGTCACCGCATAGGTCACCGAACCGAACACCGCCGCCGCATTGTTCTGCTGCTCCTGCACCGCGTAGCCGTTCTGCACGCCGCCGGCCAGCGTGTCGAAGTTGAAGCTGTCGATGGTGATGTCTTCGAAGAAGTAGTAGACGCCGCCCTGGAAGTTGACCGGGCCGGCATAGTTCGACTCGATGCGGAACTCCTGCGTCAGCTGCTGGTGCTTCGGCAGGCCGTCGGCCGATTCGGCCGGGAACGGGATGAAGCCGGGGCCCGATGGCGGCGCGAACGCCGCGCCGAAGCCGCCGTCGATGTCGCCGCGGCTGTAGGAGATCACGTGCTCGTAGCCGGAGATCGAATACAGGCTGTAGGCGCCGACATCCCAGCGCAGGCGCACGCTGCCGCCGGTGCCGTGCAGGTCCTGCTCGTTGCGGCCATCGATCGCCACTTCGCGCTTGCGGAAGCCGCTGACCAGATCGTTGGTGCCGGGTTCGATGATGTTGGCCCGGAACAGCCGCGCCGTGCCCTTGAGCTGCCGGGTGTGGACATTGAACAGCGCGCTGAACGCCGCGCTCGGCTGGTACAGCAGCTGGGCGCGGAAGGCGCCGTCGGTGTAGCCCTCCAGCGAGGTCTTGCCCTGCGGCGAGTACAGGTTGTCGACCCAGTCTTCGCGCCGCTGCAGCAGGCCCGAGACGCGCAGCGCGAGCGTCTTCGACAGCGGAATGTTGTAGGCCGATTCGACGTTGGTGGTCAGGTAGGTGCCGGTCGACAGGTTGAAGTAGCCGCCCTGGTCGAAGGTGGGCCGGGCGGAATCGAACTTGACCACGCCGGCCGGCGTGTTGCGGCCGAACAGCGTGCCCTGCGGGCCGCGGGCGACTTCGATCTGCGCCAGGTCGAAGATCGGGAAGCCTTTCAGCAGCGGGTTTTCCAGCACCACGTCGTCATAGACAAGCGATACCGGCTGCGAGGCGTTGAGGTCGAAATCGGTATTGCCGTAGCCGCGGATATAGAAACGCGGGAAGGCGCGGCCGAACGAGGATTCGATGTTCAGGCTCGGCACGCGGGCGGCCAGCAGGCGCACGTCCTGACCGTTGGAGACGAACACGCCGAGGTTTTCGTCGGACAGCGTCGACACCGAGATCGGCACGTCGCGGATGTTCTCGCGACGGCGCTCGGCAGTGACGGTGACCGCCTTCAGCTGGGTCGGATCGGTGCTGCCGGCGGCTTCCGGCGCGGTGTCCTCAGCGAAGGCGGCCGGTGCGCCGCCGATCATCATCAGCACGGCGGCCCGGAAGGCGAGACGGGCGGACAGCCGCCCGCGATTCAGCGTCAAGATGCTGCTCAGCATGGTGATTTCCCCAGATGTGGATACGGCGCACCCCCGTGCGCCGCCTGTGCGTTGGCTCGCGGCTTTTGTGCCAGCGGCGAGACTGCCAGTGACCTTACCCGAGTCGCCCGGCAAAGTGTCACCGGACGGTCACCTTGTACCGGTGCGGCCGGCCACCGCCGGCCGTTCGCGCTTCAGGGTTGCTGGCGGGCTTTCCAGGCCTTGACTGCCGCCAGCGTGTTCTTGACGTGGTCGTCCGGCTTCAGCGCCGAATGCACGTAGGCGACGCTGGCGTCCGGCAGGATCACGAACGAGGTGCGGTCGGCGTAGGACAGCAGCGGGACCTTGGCGTCGTAGGCGCGGGCGATCGCCAGGTCCGGATCGGCCGCCACCGCGAACTTGTTGCGGCATTCGCTGACCGAAAAGCGGTTCAGCGTGTCGATGTCGTCCTTGGAGACGCCGATCACCGTCGCGCCGAGCGCGTTGAATTCGTCGGTCGCCTCGGCGAACAGATGCGCCTCGACCGTGCAGCCCTTGGTGAACGCGGCCGGATAGAAGTACAGCACCACCGGCCCGTTCTTCAGCGCGGCCGCCAGCGTGAACATGAACGGCTGGCCGGCCAGCGTCGCCTGGGTGGTGAAATCCGGTGCCTTGGCGCCCACTTTCAGGGCGGCCCAGACGGGTGTGGCAACCGCCAGCGCGAGCGCGGCAGCGGCGAGTTTCAGGCGTGCACGGGAAGAGGTGCCATTCGGGAACATCGGTTGCCTCCGCTTGAAGTGATGTAATCGACGATACGCCTGCGCGGCGCCGGTGGATTCGCGCCAGCCGGTGTGCAAACCGCCGGCGCTGGCCCTCACCAGCCGCGCATGCTGTAATTAGCGGCTGTTTTCAACCGTGTTGCCGTCCAATCGTGCCGATCTGGCACCCAATCCGTGACCGAGGAATCCGTGAACACCGTCTTCCCGCGCATCGAGCGCCTGCCGCCCTACGTCTTCAACATCGTCGGTGAAATGAAGAAGGCGGCCCGAGCTCGTGGCGAGGACGTCATCGATTTCAGCATGGGCAATCCGGACCAGCCGACGCCGAAGCACATCGTCGACAAGCTGGTCGAAGCCTCCGTCCGCGGTACCGAAAGCGACTACGTGCGGCCGGAAGTGCATGACGAGGATGGCACGCACACGCACCGCTACTCGGTTTCGAAGGGCATTCCGCGGCTGCGCCGGGCGATGGCCACCTGGTACAAGCGCCGCTACGACGTCGATCTGAACGCCGAAACCGAAGTCATCGCCACGATCGGTTCCAAGGAAGGCCTGGCCCATCTGGCCTTCGCGACCTTGGCGCCGGGCGACACGGTGCTGGTGCCGAATCCGGCTTATCCGATCCACCCGTTCGGCGTGGTGCTGGCGGGCGCCGACGTGCGCCATGTGCGCTTTCCGGCCGACGATCCGAACCACGAGATCTTCTTCGAAGAACTGCGCAAGGCGATCAAGGAATCGACGCCGACGCCGAAGATGCTGATCCTCAATTTCCCGTCCAACCCGACGGCGGAATGCGTGGAACTGGACTTCTTCGAGCGCGCCGTGGCCATCTGCCGCGAGCACCAGATCTGGCTGATCCACGACCTGGCGTATGCCGACATCGTGTTCGACGGCTACACGGCGCCCAGCGTGATGCAGGTGCCGGGCGCCAAGGACGTGGCGGTGGAGTTCTTCACGCTGTCCAAGAGCTACAACATGCCGGGCTGGCGCGTCGGCTTCATGGTCGGCAATCCGGTGCTGGTGGCGGCGCTCGCGCGCATCAAGAGCTACCTCGACTACGGCATGTTCACGCCGATCCAGGTGGCCTCGATCGCTGCACTCGAAGGCCCGCAGGACTGCGTGGCTGAAATCTGCGAGATGTATCGCAAGCGCCGCGACGTGCTGGTCGAAGGTCTGCTGGCCGCCGGCTGGCCGGTGACCAAGCCGAAGGAGACGATGTTCATCTGGGCGCAGATCCCGGAATCGCACCGGCATCTCGGCTC
>CAYPJK010000254.1:3248-5054 GCA_964411025.1 uncultured Nevskia sp. | reverse complement strand
CGGCAGCGGCGGCCTCGCGTGCCGCTTCCAGCGCCACTTGTTCGCGGGCCAGACGGGCATCGAAGGCTTCGAGCGACTGGTCGATCTGGCGATTGACGGCAGCGCGCCGTTCGGCGTCGGTCATCGCGCCATCGGTGCCGCCGGTTGCCGCCGGCGGAGGTGGTGCGGAACGGCCCGCTGCGGGAGCCGGCGTCTCTGCTGCCGCCTTGGCCGGCGATGCCGCGATGGCTGCCGGCGGCGGTGGAGGGGGGAGGGCAGCTGACTGGGCTGCGGCTGGCTTGGCGGGGCCTGCGGTGGGTGCGGGCGCCGGGCTGGCCGCCTTCTGCGCCGGTGGAGGTGGCGGCGGATCCTGCTTGGCGGTCGGCTCCGGCGGCTGCGACGGCGCGGCAGGCGGCGCTTGCTGCTGCTTCTGCTGCGGCGTCGGCGGCGTGGGTGGCGTCGGCTGCTGCGGCGGCGTCACGCAGGCGCTCAGCAGCAACGTGGCCAGCAGCGGCGGCAACCGGCGCGTCATCGGCATTCGGGAAGGGGACGTGGGCATGTCGGGGGCGGTTCCTCGGACGCCGGTTGGACGGCGGCAGCAGGCGCGAGTTCAGTTTACGACGATGGCTGGAACAGATGCCGGTAGCGGACATCGGCCCGGCTTTCGGTGCGGTCCCGGCCCAGCGCCGGACGGAAGCTCATGCGCCCGAGCAGCCGCCGCAACGTGGTGACCAGCGCCTTGCCGGCCGCATTGCCTGCCGGGGTCTGGTCGACCACCGCAAGATCCGCCACCCGGCCGCGATCGGTGACCGTGAACGCCACTTCGACGCGGCCGGCGGCGTCGATGCCGGCCTGCTGCGGCCAGTCGCCGGGCCATTCCAGCGGCTCCGGCTGGGCCAGCCGGCGGGCGGCCGAGGCATCGGTCGCACGCGCCTGCTGCCAGGCCAGCACGGCGCGCTTGCGATCACCCTGGATCCAGTGCACGTCGCCAATGCGGATCAGCATCTGGCCGCGTTCCAAGGTGCTGAGCTGCGGCTCGTGCTTGCGGATCAGCCGCAAGGCCTGGTTCAGCGGCTGCTCGGTGCTTTGCACGATCGTGCCGCTGCGGGTCTGGATCGTCACCGGCCGCTCGCGGAAATTGTCGACCACTTCGGCGTAGGCCAGTGCCTCGTCGAGCAGCGCCGGGACCAGCCGGATGTCGTCGCGGCCGAACGCCCGGACAAGAATATCGAGCCGGTAGGCCTGCACCTGCAGCGCTTCGCGATGGCGGCCGGTGCTGCTGTACCAGTCGGCCAGCACCTGGGCGGCTTCGGCGCGCTCGACCGAGGCATCGCCGTACAGGCGTTCGGCCAGCTCGATGCGGCGCAGCTGGAAGCCGTCGGCCAGGTCGAGCCGGCTGCGGCTGCGGGCGGTCAGCGTCATCGCGTCGAGATAGCCGACCTGATCCTGTGTGTGCAGGCCGGCACTGATGCGCCGCTGCTGCAGGGCTGCCGCGAAAGCGCGCTCGGCATCGGCCGGATTGCCGGCTGCCAGCAGGCTCATCCCAAGTCCGTACCAGGCCGTTTCCAGCTGTGGCGCGCGCAGGCCGCCGATCGCCGAGGCGTCGTCGATCACCGCCGTGAACTGCTCGCCGGCCAGCCTCACGTCGCCACTTTCAAGGCTGACCACGGCCCGGTTCAGGCGGGCATCGACGCTGCGCGAGTCGCGCTCGCCGTGGCTGCGGGTGGTGGTGTCGACGGCCGTCGCCGCCAGCGCCCGGGCGTCATCGAGCCGGCCGCCGGCGAGTGCCTGCTGCAGCGCCGGATACTGCGCGGCGGCAATGGAATC
>CAYPJK010000254.1:376-3238 GCA_964411025.1 uncultured Nevskia sp. | reverse complement strand
AGCCGCTTCGAATTGTTCGAACTTGGACTCTCCGCGCGCAGCGCCACTTTCGGCAACTGGGTGCGCAGCTTCGGCGGATCGATCACCAGCGGCGCGCTGGCCGGGGTCTTGGCCGGGGCGGCGCTCGGCTCGGCCGCCCGCTCGGCCGCCCGTGCTGCCGGCTGGGCCAGGGCCAGCAGCGCCAGCAGGGCGAACGCGATCCGGTGCAGCCGCCGTGGCCGGCGGCGGTGATCGAGGCGCAATGGAAGCGGGCGAGGATTCATGGTGGTGGCGATGGTAGCGATCGGGCGTGATAGCCGCGCAGCGAGGCGCCCGCCCGTGCGGTGATACGGCCGGGCAGCCACGGCGGATGACCGCGCGTCCTCGCCGGCGATCTCGGCGGTGCCTGCACGCCTGCGAGGGCGGCAACGCGGCTACCATCCGGCACCCGTTCAAGCCCACCACCGTTCATGGCACTTAAGGCCACCATCTTCAAGGCGCAGCTGCAGGTTGCCGACATGGATCGCGACTACTACGCCGAGCACGCGCTGACCGTGGCGCGGCATCCGTCGGAAACCGATGAACGGATGATGGCGCGGCTGCTGGTGTTTGCGCTGCA
Source organism: uncultured Nevskia sp. (assembly GCA_964411025.1). Taxonomy (GTDB): domain Bacteria; phylum Pseudomonadota; class Gammaproteobacteria; order Nevskiales; family Nevskiaceae; genus Nevskia. Next base: position 2,640 of record CAYPJK010000254.1, on the reverse strand, counting down.
CGCCCACGAGCGGCTGCAGCTGGGCAAAGGCCTGAGCGATCCGGACGAGCCGGACCTGTGGCGCAAGGACCTGACGGGCCAGATCGAGCAATGGATCGAGCTGGGCCAGCCGGACGAGAAAGCGGTGATCCGCGCCTGCGGCCGTGCCGGCGAGGTGTTCGTCTACGGCTACCAGCGGGCGGTCGAGCCCTGGTGGCAGCTGGCGGAGCCGAAGCTGGCGCGCGCCCGCAACCTGCAGGTGCGGCGGATCATCGTCGGCGGCGAGGTCGCGCTGGCCGCGCTGGCGCAGCGGACCATGCAGCTGCACTGCACGATCCAGGACGGCCAGCTGTGGCTCGGCGATGGCGAGCGGACGGCCGCCGTCGAGCTGCAGACGCTGCGCTGAGCGACGGCGTCGGCGATGCGGGGCGGCCTGCTGCCGGCGATCGCCGCGTGCTGGATCTGGGGCTTCGCGTTCATCGGCCCGCTGCTGCTACCGGACTGGCCGGCGCTGGCAGTGGCAGCCGGTCGCTACATCAGCTACGGGTTGGCTTCGCTGCTGACACTGGTACTGCTGGCCCGGGCGCCGACGGCGACGCCCAGCCCGCCGCGGGCCTGGCGTGATGCGCTGCTGCTGACGCTGTCCGGCAACCTGCTGTACTACGCGCTGCTCAGCGTGGCGGTCCGCAACGCCGGCTATGTCTTGCCGACGCTGATCATCGGCCTGCTGCCGGTCACGGTGTCGCTGGCCGGGCGGTTGCGCCACCGGCAGCGGCCCGGTCCGCGCGACGCTGCATCGCTAGGCTTGATCGTCATCGGGCTATGGCTGACGCAGCCGCCGTTCGTCGCGATGGCCGGCCCCGCCAGCCGGGCCGCGTTCGTTGCCGGCATCGCCTGCGCCATCGGCGCGCTGCTGCTGTGGACGGTCTACGGCGTGCTCAACGGAGAGCGGATGCGGGCCCATCCCGGCATCGGCGGGCTGCAGTGGTCCGCATTGCAGGGCACGGCGGCCCTGCCGTTCGCGCTGCTGCTGTTTGCTGCCGCCGCGCCTGCGCAGCCCTGGGCACGGCCCGACTGGCCACGGTTCGTGGCGGTCGGCCTGTTTCTCGGGCTGGCGGCTTCCTGGGCCGCGAACGCGCTGTGGAATCGCGCCAGCGGCCGTCTGGAGCCTGCGCTGCTCGGCCAGATGATCGTTTTCGAAACCATCGCCGGCATCGTCTACGGCGCGCTGTGGTCCGGGGTCGCGCCGCCGGCAGCAGTGGTCGCCGGCACGGCGCTGCTGGTGGCGGGTGTCATCGTGGCGTTGAGCGAACGGCCGACGCCGGTCACGCTGTCGGCATCCTGATCCTGATCTCCTGCCATGAACCGCGATGCTTTCGATGCCCTGGTGATCGGTGCCGGCCACAACGGTCTGGTCTGTGCCGCGACGCTGGCAGCGGCCGGCAAGCGGGTGCTGGTGCTGGAGCGGCATCACCGGCCGGGCGGCGCGGCGGTGACCGAGGACATCATTCCCGGCTATCGCGCGTCCACCGCGTCCTATCTGGTCAGCCTGCTGCTGCCGGAAGTCGTGCAGGAGCTGGAGCTGGCCCGCTACGGCTACCGGGTACTCAACCGCAATCCGTCCAGCTTCACGCCGCTGCCCGATGGCCGATCGCTGCTGATGGGGCCGGACGAGGCGCTGAACCATCGCGAGATCGCCAAGTTCTCGGCGCGCGATGCGGTGGCCTATCCGAAGTACGAGGCCTGGCTGACCCGGGTTGCCGAGTGCATCGAACCGCTGCTGACCGAGCCGCCGGCCGACCTGCTGCCGCTGCCGGTTTCCTGGCGCACGCGCAGCTGGCGGGCCCGCTTCCGCGAACTGCGACGCGGCGGGCGGCTGTATCGGGCGATCCGCGCACTGGGCGACGAGCTGCCGCAGACCATTGAACTGCTGACCGGAGCCGCGCGGCCGATCCTCGACCGCTGGTTCGAGTCCGAGGTGCTGAAAGCGACCTTGGCGACCGACGCCGTGATCGGCGCCCAGCAGCCCATTTCGGCACCTTGCACCGGCTACGTGCTGCTGCACCACGTGATGGGTACGGCCGGCGGCGCCCGCGGCGTCTGGGGTTATGTCGAAGGCGGCATGGGCGCGATCACCGAGGCGATGGCCGCCTGCTGTCGCGCGCGCGGCGTCGAACTCCGCTGCCGTGCCGAGGTCGCCGAAATCCTCGTCGAAGGCGGGCGCGCGGCCGGCGTGCGGCTGGACACCGGCGAAGTCATCCGCGCCGGTACGGTGATCTCCAACG
>CAYPJK010000254.1:0-366 GCA_964411025.1 uncultured Nevskia sp. | reverse complement strand
GACATCACCTTCCGTCGGCTGCTGCCGGATTCGGGAAGCCTGCCGGCCGCGTTCCGCGCGGCGGTTGAGCGGATCGACTACAGCAGCGCCTCGATGAAGATCAACCTGGCCGTTTCCGAATTGCCTGATTTCGCCGCGCTGCCGGGACGGGCAGAAATCGGCCCGCAGCATCGCGGCACCATCCACATCAGCCCGACGCTCGAATACCTCGAAGCGGCCTATGACGACGCGCGGCGCGGGTTGCCCTCACGCGCACCGATCCTGGAGCTGACGATTCCGAGCTCGGTCGACCGCACGCTGGCACCGGTCGGTCACCACATCGTGCAGATGTTCATCCAGTACGCGCCGTACCGGCTTGCCGACGGG
>CAYPJK010000253.1:4261-5069 GCA_964411025.1 uncultured Nevskia sp. | reverse complement strand
ACGCCGCATCCGACGGCGCACTCGACAGGGTGTAGGTGCGCAGCAGCGGCGCATCACCGTCGGCTGGCGGGATCCGGATCGGCAGATGCTGGCCGGGGAGGTTGGGCACCGTGCCATCGCCATCGTCCGGCACCAGGGTCAGCGAGCGGATCACGCTGCTTTCATCCTGCACCGATGCCACCCGGAACGGTCGCCACTGACCGGCTCTCAGCAAGGCTTTCAGCGCCTGGGCGGACGCTTCCCAGCTGCCGGTCATCAAGGCGTTGGGCGACCAACCATCGGGCTGGAACTCGAGCCGCAGCGGCAGCGCGTCGGGCCGGTAGACGATCTGCTCCGGCGTGAAGCGCCACAGCCGCTCGGCGCCCTGGAAGGTCGTCAGCTCCGGCGATTCGAGCAGGATCTCGACGCGGCCGCTGAGCTGCAGCAGGTCGCCGCTGGCGAAATCGGCGAACACCAGGCCGGCGCGCGGGTTCAGGTGCAGGTTGCCGAGCGTGTTGAAGAACAGGTTGCCTGGGAAGTCCGGCACCGTCAGCACGCCGTCGTCGCCAACCCGCACGAAGCCGGCCTTGCCGCCGCGATGCGACACGTCGACCTGCTTCGGCCCCGAGGCCGGCGTGTGGTACGAGGCGACGAAGAAGGTGTCGGCGGCCGCGATCAGCGCCCGGGCCGTGTCGTCGAGACCGTGCAACACGCGCACCGGCTGCGGGCTCGGCGTGCCCGGCGCGCGCGTGAACACCGGCTCGCGCAGCTGGATGTACTGCGGGCAGTTGCCGTAGCTCTGCACCACGCTGATTTCGAAGCCCTGATC
>CAYPJK010000253.1:0-4251 GCA_964411025.1 uncultured Nevskia sp. | reverse complement strand
AGCAGGCCGAGGCTGTCGCCAGCGTTCATGCCGCGCTCGGCTGGATCGCGGGCATCGCGCGGCATCACCACCTGCAAGGTCTGCGGATCAGGCGCCTGCAGGAAGCCCGGCGGGCCGGCGCGCAGGGTCGCCCACGGCCGGCCTTCGGGATCGACGGCGCCGAGCACCACGAACGGCAGCAGCGGGTAGAACGCACGGTGCTGGTCGATCAGGTGATCGCGGATCACCCGCGGGCCGATCTCCGCCATCCGCGCGACGACGCCGACGCTGTGCTGCAGGGCCTGTTCGCCGGCATGCCAGGGCGAGGCGGGTGCCGACTGCTCCGGGGTGTCCATGGCGATCTCCGTTCAATGCTGATGCGGCGCTGACGGCCGGTTGCGGCTCAGGCCGCCAGCCCGACCGGCGTGCGGGCGAACGGCACGAAGCCGGGCAGGGCCTCGATCCGCGCCAGCCACTGGCGCACCTGCGGATAGCCGGCGAGATCGACATTGCCCTCCGGTGCGCGGGCGATGTAGCTGTACAGCGCGACGTCGGCGATGGTCGGCTGGCGGCCGGTCAGCCACGGTTGCGCGGCCAGCTCGTCATCGACCACCTTGAGCACCGCATGGGCGCGGGCGATCACTTCCTCGGCATTGAACTTGGCCCCGAACACGGTGATCAGCCGCGCGGCGGCCGGGCCGAAGGCGATCTGCCCGGCGGCCACCGACAGCCAGCGTTGCACGGCGGCGGCTTCGGCCGGTGACTCCGGCAGCCAGTCGGTGCGGCCGAGCTTCTTGGCCAGATAGACGAGGATGCCGTTGGAGTCGGCGATCGTGACTGCGTCATCGACCAGCACCGGCACCTGACCAAAGCGATTGATCGTCAGGAACGCGGGCTGCTTGTGAGCACCCCGGGCCAGATCGACCTCGATGATCTCGGCTGGCTGGCCAAGCAGCGACAGGAACAACTGGGCACGGTGCGAATGGCCGGATAGCGGGTGGGCATACAGCTTCATGGCGGGTCTCCGTTGGCAGCCGGCGGGGAAATGGCGGGTGGCTGATGGGAGACATCGTAGGAATTGCCACGCGGCGAGAGAATCACCGCTGAAAGCAATGCATTGTTGCAGTTGGTGGCCATAATCCCGCGCATTTCCGGCCGATGCCCGGCCTCCGGAGGCTGCGCTTCCCGATAGGAACGGCGGCGTGGCGGCGCCGGCCCGGACGGGACCGGACCGATAGCCCTGATCGCGGCGCCGCTACACTGCACGGCCATTTCCCACACCAGCCGACATGTCGCTGACCGCCTTTCTCCAGCGTTTGCGGGCTACGCCCGAGCAGATCGAATTCGCCGACACCATCGCCGCGATCGACGCCCACCACGACTACACGCCGACCGCCTTCCGCAATGGCGAGGTCAGCAATGCCGCCGGCCAGAACGGCGGTTCCTGCAAGATCCTCGCGTTCGGCAAGCTGCAAGGCCTGAGCGTTGCCGAAACGCTGGCCTGCTTCGGCCGCTATTACCGCGACGACGTGCTGCAGCACCCCGATGCCCAGGACCACGCCAACATCCGCAATTTCATGCGCAGCGGCTGGGCCGGTGTGGTCTTCGAAGGCGAGGCGCTGAAGGCGCGGTAACGGCCCTGCGCGATCACGCTTGCGACGGCGGTACGCGGACGCCCAGGCGCACCGGGGCGGACGGTCCCCAAGGAGAAATCCCCATCCATCCGCGGCTGATCGCTGCCGGCCGACGGTGGGGACATCTTGCGGCGATACTTCCTGAGGAAAGGCACTCCGACGTTGACAGTGAAGGTCCACGGCGGATCAGCAAGCGCCACCATCGTGCGCACGAATGCCCCGTACCCGGGTCGGCGCTCGTTTGACGCTTCAAAGTTCGTCACCCGCGGAGGACGTTGACCATGCCGAAGAACACCATCTGCCTCTGGTATGAGGACGACGCCGAAGCCGCCGCGCGCTTCTATGCACAAACCTTCCCCGACAGCGCCGTCGGCCGCGTGCTCCGTGCGCCTGCTGATTTTCCTGGCGGCCGGGCCGGGCAGGTGCTGGCCGTGGAATTCACGGTGTGCGGGATTCCCTGCCTCGGCCTCAACGGGGGAACTGCGTTCCGGCAGAGCGAAGCGTTCTCGTTCCAGATCGCCACTGATGATCAGGCGGAAACCGACCGCTACTGGAACGCCATCGTCGGCAACGGCGGAACCGAGAGCGCCTGCGGCTGGTGCAAGGATCGCTGGGGCCTGTCATGGCAGATCACCCCGCGCGTGCTGACCGAGGCGATGGCCGCTGGCGGCGAGATCGCCCAGCGGGTGTTCGCCACGATGATGACGATGCAGAAGATCGACGTCGCCGCGATCGAGGCGGCGGTGCGCGGTGATGGGCCGGCCTGAAGCTCAGCTGCGCTCCACTGCCGCGCCCTGCTCCCGTGTATCGAGAAACCGGATATCCGGGAAGCGCTCCTTGGTCATCTGCAGGTTGACGTTGCTCGACGCCAGATAGACCAGATAGCCGGCGTGGTCGATGGCGAGCCGCGCCTCGTTCTTGTCGCGGAATTCCTTGAGCTTCTTCGGGTCGTCGCAGGACACCCAGCGGGCGGTGGACACCGTCGCCGCTTCGAAGATCGATTCGACGCTGTACTCGTCGCGCAGCCGGTACTGCACCACTTCGAACTGCAGCACGCCGACGGCGCCCAAGATCACGTCATTGTTGGTGATCGGCCGGTAGACCTGCGTGGCGCCTTCTTCGCAGAGCTGGTCGAGGCCCTTGTTGAGCTGCTTGGACTTCAGCGGATCTTTCAGGATCACGCGGCGGAACAGGTCCGGGGCGAAGTTCGGGATGCCGGTGAAGTTCAGCGCCTCGCCTTCGGTGAACGAATCGCCGATGGCGATGGTGCCGTGGTTGTGCAGGCCGATGATATCGCCCGGGTAGGCTTCTTCGACCGCTTCGCGATCGCTGGCCATGAAGGTCAGCGCGCTGTTGATCCGCACCGGCCCGCCGAGGCGTACCGAGTGCAGGTTCATGCCCTTGCGGTAGACGCCGGAGCAGACGCGCAGGAAGGCGACGCGGTCGCGGTGCTTCGGGTCCATGTTCGCCTGGATCTTGAACACGAAGCCGCTGAACTTGGGCTTGGTCGGCGCGATCGCCTGGGTTTCGCCGGCGACCGTTGCGCTGCGCGGCAGCGGGCCGGGCGCCCAGTCGACGAAGCCGTTGAGCAGTTCGCGGACGCCGAAGTTGTTGATCGCCGAACCGACGAACACCGGCGTCAGCTTCGCCGCGCGGTAGTCGTCCAGATTGAACGCGGTGCCGGCCATCTGCAGCAGCTCGATCTCGTCGCACAGCGTCTGGTAGACCGGCCCGAAACGCTCGGCGAGCCCCGGCGTGTGCAGGCCGTCGACGGTCTCGATGTCGGACACGCGATGCTTGTCGCCGCTGTACAGGTAGAAGCGGTCTTCCAGCAGGTGGTAGACGCCCTTGAACTCGGTGCCCATGCCCAGCGGCCAGGTGATCGGCGTGCAGGCCAGACCCAGCACTTTCTCGACTTCGTCGAGCAGCTCCAGCGGCGGCCGGCCGAAGCGGTCGAACTTGTTGATGAAGGTGATGATCGGCGTGTCGCGCAGCCGGCAGACTTCCATCAGCTTGATGGTGCGCGGCTCGACACCCTTGGCGGCGTCGATGACCATCAGCGCGGAGTCCACTGCGGTCAGCGTGCGATAGGTGTCTTCGCTGAAGTCCTCGTGACCCGGCGTGTCGAGCAGGTTGACGATCTTGCCGTTGTACGGGAACTGCATCACCGAGGTGGTGATCGAGATGCCGCGCTGCTGTTCCAGCGCCATCCAGTCCGACGTGGCGTGACGCGATGCCTTGCGGCCCTTGACCGTGCCGGCCAGCTGGATCGCGCCGCCGAACAGCAGCAGCTTTTCGGTCAGCGTGGTCTTGCCGGCGTCGGGATGCGAAATGATCGCGAACGTGCGACGCAGCGCGGCGGCTTCGGCGAGCGCGCCGGTGGATTCGGAAACAGCGGTCATGGCAGCAGGCAGCCTGTGGAAGGCGCGGGGGACTGGCGGGGCGGCGATTGTATCGCAGGGTCTGCCGGCGACTGCCGAGGTCGGCCGGGAGATCGCGGCGCGGCAGGGTGAGGGCTTCAGCCCGAAGCGCGTCAGTGCTGCAACGTGAAGGTCCAGATCAGCGACTGGTCGGTCGGCAGGCCGGCGCGCGTGCTGTCGCTGCGCCGCCAGACCATGCCGAGACCGACATTCGGCAT
>CAYPJK010000252.1:0-5083 GCA_964411025.1 uncultured Nevskia sp. | reverse complement strand
CGACGCCCCCGCGCCGGGGATCTTCGGCCCGTCGAACCTGCCGACGCTGGAACGCGACGACTGGGTGGGCAACAACAACGACAGTTACTGGCTGACCAATCCAGCGAAGCCGCTGCCGAAATTCGCCAGCATCATCGGCGACTTCGAAAAGCCGCGCAGTCTGCGCACGCGTCACGCCATCACCAAGATGCTCAAGCGCGCCGACGGCAGTGACGGCCGCTCCGGCAACCAATGGACGCAGGCCTCCCTCGAACAGAGCGTTCTGGACTCGCACATCTATTCGGCCGACCTGGCGCTGGACGATCTGCAGTCCACGGTGTGTGCCGTCGGCTATGCGCCGACCAGCAACGGCCCGCCCATCGACGTCCGCCCGGCGTGCACCGTGCTGGCGAACTGGGACCGCTCCAACAACCGCGACAGCCGCGGCGGCCACCTGTGGCGCGAGTTCTGGCGCGGTGCCATGCGCAACCCTGGTCTCTCCGGGGTGGCCGGGTCGCCGGTACCGATCCCGGTCTTCGGCAATTACCTGATGCCGTTTTCCGCCAGTGATCCGGTCAACACGCCGAACACGCTCAACTACGCCCTGCCGACGGTGCAGGCGGCGTTTGGCGATGCGGTGGCCAAGTTCAAGTCCCTGAACATTCCGCTCGATGCGCGTCTGGGCGATATCCAGCGTTCGGGTGTCAACGGCGACGACATCGAAGTGTTCGGCGGCGAGGGTAACCTCGAAGGCGCGTTCACCATCGCACGCGGGCCGCTCAACGACACCGGCTACCACGTCAATTTCGGTAACAGCTTCGTGGCCGTGGTCACCTGGGACGCCCAGGGTGTCAAGGCCGATGGCTTTGTCACCTACTCCCAGTCCACCGACCCCGCCAGTCCGCACTATGCCGATTTCACCCGCGCGTACTCGGCCAAATTGTGGAAGCGTCTGCCGTTTCACCCCGCGGAGATCGCGGACGACGCGATCAGCACGCTGCGGCTGACCGAATAGCGCGAGTCAGCGTCGCGCCGGCGGCGGCAGGTAGAGGTAGCGCGCCGGGAACGGGTACAGCGGCAGCAGGTAGCGACAGTCGAAGTCGTTGAAGCCATCGCGGAAGGCGGCGGCCTTCTGGGCCGCCTGTACGCCCGCGGCGCGCCCCTGCAGATAGCGCAGCAGCGGCTCTTTCATGCCGGCGCTCTTGAATTGCGTGCGCTGTTCCGGCGTCAGCTCAAAGGCGAGTCCGCGTTGTTCGATCTGCTCGATCACCGCGTCGGTGGCGAGCTTCTGCCGGCTCAGCGCCTGCAGGTCCTCGAGTTTCAAGGGCTGACGTTCGGGCGGCAGCCCGGCACAGCCGATCGCGCCGGCCGCAACGGCGGCGAGGCCGATCGATTTGAGGATGGTACGCATGGGGCCCTCCATGTCTTGCGTCTACGGCCCCCCACGCTACGCGGATGCCGCAGGCTCGGCCACCCGCCTGCGGCGCCAACGCCGATGCCGGCGCTGATTTTCGTGCCTCCGTGATACGAAATCCGTATCACGGATTCCTGGCCTTTGTCCCGGCAAGCCGTAAAAATCCCCCAGGCGGGTGGACGTGACCCGGCGCACAGGCTAAGGTCACGCCGTTCATGAAACACGGTCGCATCCTCATCCACCTGTTTGCCGCGTGCGCGCTGCTGCTGCAGGGCGTGGTGTGGGCGGCGCCGATGGCGCACGTGACCCCGAATGCCGCGACCGAAAGCATGCCCTGCCACCACCAGCCGGCCGCGGCAACCAAGCCGGCCTGCGCCTTCTGTGGTACGCACTGCGACTGCACCGACGTCTGCACCTCGTCGGCGGTGGCTCCGCCGGTGTCGCTGCCGCTGACTTCATCGCCTCGCGCCGATCTGCAGTCGGCGGACTTCACCGCGCTGCGGCTCGGCGTCCACCACCCCGAACGTTTAAGGCCACCCATCGCCATCTGAAGCTTGGATTCGATCCCGCGCTGCGGGCGTTTCTCATTTTCTTCGGAGAGGGCGATGTTTCGATCATTCCTTTTGCTGTGCCTGCTGCCGTGCGCGGCGCAGGCCAAACCGATTTCGTTCCAGGACGGCAGCACAGTCATGGGCGAATACGGCGCCGGCACCATGCGCGAGGTGCAGGGCTTCTATGCGCCGCGCTACTGGTACTCGGTCGGCGCCGGCCATCTGCGGCTGGACGCGGACGACCGCTCGTTTTCGCGCGACATCACCTACACGCGGCTGAATCTTCTGGTGAAGCGCTGGAACCTGCCCGGGGCGCAGGGCAACGTGTTTGTCTACGGCGGGCTTGGCGCGGCCACCGGCTCGGACTTCAGCGGTCGCGTCTTTACCGGCAATGCCGGCGCGCAGGCGGACTACGAGACGCGGCGTTTCTACGCCGCGCTGAAGACCGACTTTCAGGGCAGTGAAGCCTTCACCCACCGCATCGACACGCTGCAACTCGGCCTCGCGCCCTACGCCCACGACTACGACGAGGTCGCCACCTGGTTTGTCGCGCAGACGCGTGACTATTCCGGCGGGATCTATGCCGGCTTGGAAACGGCGGCGTTGCTGCGCCTGTTCAAGGCCTATCGCTGGGGCAGCGTCTGGTTCGAAGGCGGCGCCACGCTGCAGGGCCGGTTGCAGACCATGCTGATGCTCAATTTCTAGGAGATTTCGATGAACAAGGTTTTTGTCCTGATGCTCGCGTTGATGGTTCCATTCACAGCGACGGCGGCCGCCGGCCGCACCCTCGAACTGAAAGTGGACGGACTGGTCTGCGCGTTCTGCGCGCAGGGCATCGAAAAGAAGCTGCGCAGACTCGACGCCACGGACGACGTCTTCGTCAGTCTTGAAAACAAGCTGGTGGCGGTGTCGCTGAAGCCCGGCCGCGATATTGCGGATCAGGCCCTCGACACGCTGCTCAAGGAGGCGGGCTACACGCTGGTCGGCGTTCAGCGCAGCGACACCACGCTCGACGCGCTGCGTCAGCGCGTGAAACAGCCATGAGCGGCGCGTCGCTGGACGCCGGATTGCGCGCCAACCTGTGGGCTTCGCTGGTCACGGTCTTCACCAGCTCGTCCACGCTGATCTGCTGCGCGCTGCCGGCGCTGCTGGTCTCTGTCGGCGCCGGCGCGACGCTGGCGGGGCTGGTCAGCACCTTCCCGCAACTGGTGTGGCTGTCCGAGCACAAGCTCGGCGTGTTTGGGATCGCCGGGGTCATGCTGGTGATCGCCGGAGTGCTGCAGTACCGGGCGCGCTTTCTGCCGTGTCCGGCGGACCCGCAACTGGCCGCCGCCTGCCTGCGCGCGCGGCGTCTGTCGCAGGTGATCTACGGCGTATCGGTGGCGCTCTACGTCACGGGCTTTGGCTTCGCATTCGTGCTGCCGGCGCTAGGATGAGCGCTCGATCGGAGGGGTTGCGATGGCGTATCTGATCCTCAAGTTCGGGCTTTCCGCCGCGTTGATCGTTGCGGTGTCGGAGGTCAGCCGGCGCAACAGCACCGCCGCCGCGGTGCTGGCTTCGCTGCCGCTGGTGTCGCTGCTGGCCTTCGTCTGGCTGTACGTGGATACGCGCGACACGTCGAAGATCATCGAACTGTCGGGCAGCATCTTCTGGCTGGTGATTCCCTCCCTGCTGCTGTTTTTGGCGCTACCTGCACTGCTCAGGGAGGGCGTGAATTTCTGGATCGCCCTGCTGATCTCCTGCCTGCTGACCGCCGCCGGCTATTGGGCGATGACCGCGCTGCTGAGGCGCTTTGGCCTCGCGGTCTGAGGCCACCCGCCTGAAAGCAAAAACGGCCCTTGCGGGCCGTTTTCACACAACGATTGATACTAAAAGTGTATCAAGCGTTCCCTACCGCGACCGCCGCCGCGCTCTGAAAGGCCACAGGCGGGTGCTCCCCAAAATCAGCATGAACAGCAACGCGGGCGCGGTGAAGGCGCCGAGCAGCAGGCCCTCGCTGTCCCTCGCGGCGGCTTCGGCTGCGGGGGTGATCTCGCCGGCCTTGTTCTTCTTGCCCAGGCGCGCTTCGCAGCTGTAACTGCCGCCGAGCGGGTTGTAGGCCACCACCTGGATCGTGTAGTCGCCGTCCTTGAGCGTGGACAGGGGCAGCGAGATGAGCTCCTGGATGCCGGCGCCGGAGGTCTGCGACGCCACCTCGTTGCCCGCGGAGTCCAGCAGATACAGCTCGAAATCGGCCTGGCCGTCGAGCGGCGCCGCAGCGGCCTTGAACTGCAGGTCAATCTGAATCAGCTCCTTCTTGTTCTTCTCGTCCTTGCGGTACTTGTCCGGGATGGCGATCTTGAGCGCGAAGGTGTCGCAGTTCATCAGCGCCGGTTCGCAGACCAGCGGCGTCTGCGGTGCCAGCCCGTGCGTGTCCGAGGTCGGGTTCGGGATCACAAAAGGCCCGCCGCTGAAATCGATCGGTCCGCTGACGTCGGTCAACTCGCCGCTGGCGGGCGTGGCCGCCCACAGCGGTGCGCAGGCAGACAACAGAACGGCGGGCAACAGTCGACGCAGGTTCATGGCGGTCCTCGGAGACGGCTCAGGCACGGCGGCGGAACAGCGCCAGGCCGAGCAGGCTCAGCAGCATCGGCAGGCCCAGAGCTCCCAGCGCAAGGCCGCTGCCTTCCTTGGATTGCGCCGTCGCGGATTTGCTGCCGTCGGCCGAGAGCTTCAGGTCAAACGGATCCGGGGTGGGGAAGAACGGCGTGACATGGACTTTGTACACGCCGTTCGGCAACTGCTTCAGCCCCAGCGTGATGACTTCGGGGTTGTTGGTGTCGGCCGATCGGGCGACTTCGTTGCCATTGGCGTCGTACATCCAGACATCCCAGTCGTCGCCGTCGGTGAACGAGAGCGTGAAATTGACCTTGAGTTTCTCGTTGGCCGGGTTGGTGCGAAACGCGTCCGACAGGTCGACGGTCAGGGTGTAGACGTCGCAGGTCGGCGTGCCTTCCTCGCAGACCGCCGGCGGGTCCGAAGACAACGGGTTGATCAGGACCAGCGGACCGCCGCTGTAGTCGAGCGTCAGGGTGCTGTCGTTGAGCGTGCCGCTGCCATCGGCCAAGGCCAGCGGGGACAACACGAACAGCGTGACCGC
>CAYPJK010000251.1:0-5160 GCA_964411025.1 uncultured Nevskia sp. | reverse complement strand
CCGTTGCCGTCCATCGACACGAACCACTGCGGCGTGGCGCGGAAGATCAGCGGCGACTTATGGCGCCAGCAGTGCGGATAGCTGTGATCGAATTTCGTCGCGTGGACCAGCGCACCGGCTTCACGCAGCGCGTGGATCACCGGCTCGTCGACCTTGCGGACATGCAGGCCGCCGACCACCGGCGTGTCGGCGACGTAGACGCCGCTGCCCATCAGCGGGCTTTCCACCGCGATGCCGTTGGCGACACCGATGTTGTAGTCATCGACACCATGCGCAGGTGCCGTATGGACGAGGCCGGTACCGGCATCGAGCGTCACGTGCTCGCCGCACAGGATCGGCAGGGCCGCACCCGCCGCGTCGAACGGATGGCGATAGGTCTGGCCGGCCAGCGACGCACCCCTGGCCCGGCCGAGCACGACTGGCGCAGCCAGGCCGTAACGCTTCGCACAGGCTTCGAGCAGCCCTTCGGCCAGCACCAGCCGGCCGTGCTCGCCGGCCTCGACCAGGATGTAGTCCAGTTCCGGATTGACCGAGGTGGCCTTGTTGGCGGGAATCGTCCACGGCGTCGTCGTCCAGATGACGAAGCGGATCGGCGCGCTACCGCTGGTGCCGAATACGGCAGCCAGCGCGGCCGGGTCGGTCGACAGGAAGCCGACGTCGATCGCGAAACTGGTCTTGTCCTGGTACTCGACTTCGGCTTCGGCCAGCGACGAGCCGCAGTCGAGACACCAGTGCACCGGCTTGAAGCCGCGCGTGACGTGGCCGTTGGCGACGATCCGCGACAGCACGCGCAGCTGCTCGGCCTCGAACGTCGGGGCCATCGTCAGGTACGGCTTTTCCCAGTCGGCGAGCACGCCGAGACGCTTGAAGTCGGCGCGCTGGCGGGCGATCTGCTCGCCGGCGTACTTGCGGCACTCGGCGCGGAATTCGGCCGCGTTCAGCTTGTCGCCGACCTTGCCGAACTTCTTTTCCACCTGCAGCTCGATCGGCAGGCCGTGGCAGTCCCAGCCCGGCGTGAACGGCGCGTGGTAGCCGTCGAGGCGCGCGGCCTTGACGATCATGTCCTTCAGCACCTTGTTGACCGCGTGGCCGATATGGATATCGCCATTGGCGTACGGCGGGCCGTCGACGAACCAGTAGGCCGGCCGGCCGCGCGTGGCGGCGTTGATCTGCGTGTACAGGCCGTCGGCTTCCCAACGCTCCAGCATCTTCGGCTCGCGGGCGGCCAAGTTCGCCTGCATCGGGAATTCGGTCTGCGGCAGGTTCAGCGTCTGCTTGTAGTCCGGGCCGGCGGCAGCCGGGGCGGCGTCTTTGACGGTGTCGTTCACGAGGGCATCAGCTCGGCGGTGAAATGGGTGCGCGCATCGCGGCCATCGGCCTGCATCTGCGCGGCAAGTGCATCGAGCCCGTCGAAGGTGAGCTGCGGACGCAGGAACTTGTGGAATTCGATCGCCAGCTCGCGGCCGTACAGGTTCGGTCTAGCGTCGAACACATGGGTTTCAAGCAGGCAGGTCGTCAGGCCCAGGGTCGGCCGCACGCCGAGGCTGGCGACGCCGGGCAGGCCGTTCGGCGCCTCGTCCCAGTAGGCCTTGACCGCATAGACCCCATGCGCCAACGCCGGCGGCCGGCGCAGATGCAGGTTGGCGGTGGCCATTCCGAGTTCGCGGCCCAGCTTCAGGCCGTGGCGGACGCGGCCGGTAATGCGGTAGCGGCGGTCCAGCAGGCGTTCAACGGCATCGAGATCCGGAAGGGCCAGCGCTGCACGCAGGCCGGTGGAGCTGCTGCGCGCGCCGTCGAGCGTGACGGTGCCGAGCCCCTCGGCGCTGAAGCCGGCATGGGCCCCGATCGCCTGCAGCAGCGCCAGATCGCCTGCCCGCTTCGCGCCATAGCGGAAGTCGTCGCCGACGATCACGGCGCGGGCGCCGAGGCCGTCGACCAGCACCTGGCGAACGAAGGCTTCGGCCGACATCGCCGCCAGCCTCGGCCCGAACGGCAGCAACAGCACGCGATCGACGCCGAAGGCGGCCAGGTCGCGCAGCTTGCCGCGCAGATCGGCAATGCGCGGCGGCGGGTTGTCACGCTGAAAATACTCGCGCGGCATCGGCTCGAAGCAGACCACCGTGGCCGGCAGCCGGTGCTCGCCGGCCAGCGTCCGCAGCCGCGCGATCAGCGCCTGATGGCCGCGATGCAGGCCATCGAAGTTGCCGATCGACACCACGCTGCCGCGATGTCGCGGCGCGAGGTTGTGCGGACCGCGGATCAGCTCCATGGCGGGAAGGAAGGCTTGGAAAAGGCGCAATTATAAAGGCGGATCAGCGGCTTATTGGGTACTGCCGCGGAAGTGGCGAACCCGCAGGCCGCTCGCCGCCAGCTCTGTGAAATAGACCAGCATCGCCACCCCGACCAGCACCAGCATGCGCCCGCCGCGCGCCCACTCGCCGGCCGCCAGCCAGCTGGCGAGATCGCCGGCCAGCCACAGCACGGCGGCCGCCATCGCGACATTGGCAACCAGCAGCCGCAGGCCGAACAGGCCCCAGCCGGGCCGGCTGCGGTAGATGCCATCGCGCCGCAGCCGCGCGAACAGCAGCGCGGCGTTCAGGCAGGCGGTCAACGAGGTCGACAGCGCCAGACCGACATGTGCGCCTTCGAAGGCACGCAGCTTCGCACCGGCGAACAGCGCCAGGCTCAGGGCCATGCCGACCACGAGGCTGATGATCGCGTAGCGCACCGGCGTCTTCGTTTCCTGGCGCGCGTAGAAGCCTGGCACCAGCACCTTCACGAACGAGAAGCCCATGAAGCCGGCGCCGTAGGCCCACAGCGCCCAGGTGGTCATCCGCACGTCCTCGGCGGTGAACGCGCCATGGCCGTAGACGGTGGCGACCAGCGGCCCGGCCAGCAAGCACAGGCCGAGCGCCGCCGGCAGGCCGAACAGCAGGATCACCCGCAGGCTCCAGTCCAGCGTCGCCGAGAACGCCTCGGGCGTCTTCTTCGCATGCTGCGCCGACAACGCCGGCAGGATCGCGGTACCGACCGCGATCGAAAATATGCCGAGCGGAAACTCCATCAGCCGGTTGGCGTAGTACAGCCAGCTGACCGAGCCCTGGCCAACCTGGGTCGACAGATTGGTGTTCAGCAGCAGCGAGATCTGGGCGACCGAGGAGCCGATCATCACCGGCACCATCAAGGTGACGATCCGCTTCACACGGCCATCGCCCCAGGCCCAGCGCGGCCTCGGCAGCAGCCTGAGCTTCGCCATCAGCGGCAGTTGGAACGCGAACTGCAGCACCCCGGCGACAAACACGGCGTAGGCCAGCACCTGCACCGAGCGGGCGTCGATGAACGCGGTGGCGATCAGGCACAGGTTCAGGATCACCGGCGTGAACGCCGGCACCGCGAACCGGCCGTAGGCATTGAGCACGCCGCCGGCCATCGAGGTCAGCGAGATGAACATCAGGTACGGGAAGGTCCAGCGCAGCAACTCGGTGCCCAAGGCCTGCTGCTCGGGATCGGCCGCGAAGCCCGATGCGAACAGCCAGACCAGCGCCGGCGCGCCGAGGCAGCCGATCACGGTGACCAGGCTCAGCACGCCGCCGAGCGTGCCGAGCACGACGGCCACCAGATCACGGGCCTCCTCGTGGCTGCCGGTGGTCTTCACCTCGGTGAACACCGGCACGAATGCCTGGGCGAACGCCCCTTCGGCGAACATGCGGCGGCCGAAGTTCGGAATCATCAGGGCGACGAGAAAGGCATCCATCGCAGCGCCCGCACCGAAGGCAGTCGCCAGCATGATCTCGCGGACGAAGCCGAGCAGGCGCGACAACAGCGTCAGCAGGCCGACGACGCCGCTGGACTTGAGCAGACTTTTCGACATGGATGGGTCGGATACGTCAGGACGGGCCCGGACAAGGGAAGCGATCGCGCACAGCGGCCACAGGGAACCTCGAAAACTTCCGACGACCAGCCGTCCCGGCCG
Source organism: uncultured Nevskia sp. (assembly GCA_964411025.1). Taxonomy (GTDB): domain Bacteria; phylum Pseudomonadota; class Gammaproteobacteria; order Nevskiales; family Nevskiaceae; genus Nevskia. The sequence continues at coordinate 1,187 of CAYPJK010000251.1, read as the reverse complement.
GTCTGCGCGGCGCTTGCCGCGCATGCTTCATGGCCGCTGACAGCGCTTGATTCCGTTGACAGGCTGAAGGTCGGCGAAGATACTAGCGCGCTTCGATTTTGTCAGTTGCCGGTCACGGCTTCGGTCGAATCGCCGGTCGGCCTCGCAGGCCGTCACACCATCGAAACCGCTTTAAGGAGTTTTCACCTTGGCCAACACCCCGCAGGCGCGCAAGCGCGCACGCCAGTCCGAACAGAACCGCGAGCGCAATGCCAGCCAGCGCTCGATGATCCGCAGCACCATCAAGAAGGTCGTCGCCGCGATCGAAGCGAAGGCCAAGGCCGACGCCGAAGCCGCTTACGCCGCGATGGTGCCGGTGCTGGATCGCTATGCGAACCGTGGCCTGATCCACAAGAACAAGGCCGCTCGCCACAAGAGCCGCCTGCAGGCGCACATCAAGGCGCTCGCCTAAGCATCAGGCAGCACACAAGAACGCGACCTTCGGGTCGCGTTTTTCGTTGTGCCACGCCAATCGGCCTGCCCGCGACGCCTCCGTGTCGCCCCGCGCCGGCCCTATCGATCGTCGCGCGGCGCCATCGGTCCGAGCACGGGTGCAGCCCCCGCAGCGGCCGGTGCGTCGCCGTCTTCATCGGCCGGCCTGAACCAGCGCGTCGCCCGCTCGCCGATCCGCTGGAGATAGGTGTACAGCACCGGCACCACGACCAAGGTCAGCAGGGTCGAGGTGATCACGCCGCCGATCACCGCACGGCCCATCGCGGCATTGGTTTCGCCGCCGGCGCCGCTGCCAATCGCCATCGGCAGCATGCCGAAGATCATCGCCAGCGTGGTCATGATGATCGGCCGCAGGCGCACCTGGCCGGCGTCCAGCAGCGCCTCGCGCAGGCCACGGCCTTCACGCAGGCCCTGATTGGCGAAGTCGACCAGCAGAATCGCGTTCTTGGTGACCAGGCCCATCAGCATGATGAAGCCGATGATCGAGAACATGTTCAGCGTGGTGCCGGTAACCAGTAGCGCGATGAACACACCGGCCAGCGACAACGGCAACGACACCATGATCGCGATCGGCTGCAGGAAGCTGCCGAACTGCGAGGCGAGGATCAGGTAGATGAAGATCACCGCCATCCCCAGCGCCGCCACCGCCGCCATGAACGACTCCTGCATGTCCTGCGTCTGCCCCGCGACGTCGA
>CAYPJK010000250.1:0-5182 GCA_964411025.1 uncultured Nevskia sp. | reverse complement strand
GATTGGCAGGCGGTGCGCGCTTGGGGCGAAGCCACGGGCGCGCGCATCAGCCGTGTCGATCTGGCACACGACGACTTCAACGGCGCAACCGCCAACATTCCGCAGATGCTCGCCTGGAATCGCGACGGCGGCTTCTCGAACGGGGGCCGACCGGCGAAAGCACGATTGGTCGATGACCTGGGGCCGGGCGAAGGCAAGACGTTCTATGTCGGCAAGCGCAAGCACGGCAAGCTGCTGCGCGGCTACGAGAAGGGCAAGCAACTCGGCAAGCCAGATGACCCCTGGTTCCGCGTTGAGGTGGAACTGCACAACAAGGGCCGCGTGATTCCGTGGGAAATCCTGACGGAACCCGGCCGCTATCTGGCCGGTGCCTACCCCTGCCTCGGCTTCCTACACATCGAGCAATGCCGGATCGCGACCCAGCGGCGGATGCTGGAACTGTCGTATGACCAACTGGAACGCTGGGTTTCAGATGCGGCTGGCAAGGCACTGAACGCGATGATGCCCGTGCATCGCGGTGACGCGCTCGGCGTGATGGGTCGGCTGGTCAAGGAAGGTTTCCCAAAGCGGCTGACCGGCTTCTCAGCCGATGACCTCAACCGACTAGGTGACGTGCCGTGAGCCTGTTCCCGCCGATTCTGCCTAGCCCGCTGCCGCCCGATGAACGACTGATCCGCGTTCATGAAGTCATGCGGATCACCGCGATGTCGCGCTCGACGATCTACCGGAAGATGAAGGACGGCAGCTTTCCAGCAGCGGTGCATGTCAGCCAACGCTTCACCGCGTGGCGACTGTCCGATGTCCTCAAATGGCTGCACAATCTTTGCGCGAAACAGTCATGATTTCGGTCGTCGGAGAGTTCGAGAAACAGAGTTCGAGACATCCGACGAACGGCAAAAAGGCAATGGGTAACTGTCTGGGTAACTTGGGGTTGTCGAACACCTTAACCAGATTGATTTCAAAGTCTTATTTCGTCGTTTTGATGCCCTCCTTAGCGCCAGCTATACGTCCGGCAAGGGCCGGAAGTTTCGAAAAACTCCCTCTAGATCAAGCGCTTCAGCGGTTCGCGAGCGGCTCTCGCAGGCTCGATGGCGTCGCCTGCGGGTCACATTCTGGGTTCGCCTGGGGGTACTTCTGGGGGTACTTCGGGAACTGCGCGTGACGGTACCGCCAGGATCGCGTCTGCGGCCGGCTGACAGCAGCGCCTTTTTCCACCCGCTCGCGCCGGAGCGCGGGCGATCGGCTGGTCCGGTGCCGGGGCAGTTCGTTGAACGACCACCGCGCGGGGCGGGCGGGCCGTGATGTCGAAAGCGGCCGTCGTGGGGTACCGTCTTCGCTGCTGTCTGCCGCATCCCTGACGACAAGAACGATCACTGACCGAGGAGACGCCCGATGACCGCAATCGAACCCCGTCCGCCGTTGCCGCCGTTCACATTGGAAACCGCCACGCAGAAGGTTCGCCTGGCGGAAGACGCCTGGAATTCGAAGGATCCGCAGCGGGTGTCGCTGGCCTACACCCCGGATACCCGCTGGCGCAATCGCAACGAGTTTTTCGTCGGCCGCAATCAGGTCGTCGAGTTCCTGACCGCGAAATGGGCGAAGGAACACGACTACCGGCTGATCAAGGAACTGTGGGCGTTCGGCGGGGACCGCATCGCGGTGCGTTTCGCCTACGAGTGGCACGACCACGCCGGGCACTGGTTCCGCAGCTACGGCAACGAGAACTGGCAGTTCGACGGCCATGGCCTGATGGCAGTGCGCCACGCCAGCATCAACGACCTGGCGATCGGCGACGGCGACGGCGATCGCAAGTTTCATTGGCCGTCTGGCCGGCGTCCGGACGACCACCTAGGCTTGAGCGCGCTGGGGCTCTAGCCGGCGGCCGTCGACGCCGGGTCGCCAGCGAGGGCGCGCAGCAGCGCTTCGCTGGCGGCATCGGCCGGATACAGGGTTTCGACGCGCAGATCCTCGGCCGTCAGGTCGCGCGGCGTGTCGAAGCGCGACAGCATCGCGAACAGCTTCAGGTTCTGGCCGGCGATCCGGAAATGGGTCGCCAGCACCGGCGACAGCCGGGCGGTGACATCGACATTGCGGGCGGCGGCGGCGATACCCGGGAAGCGCAGCACGCGTTCGCGCAGCCGGGCCGACGGCGGATGGTCCAGCGCTTCGAGCGACAGCCGCGACAGGATGGCGACGATCGCCTCGTCGGCATTGACCACGAAGGCGCGCAGGCCATCCGGGTGCAGGCTCATCTCGATCATGTTGCGCGGGCCGTCGCCGCAGACCCGGGTCCACAGTCCGTCCTCGGTGGTGCCGGCCACCTGCGCAGCGGTGGCGATCATCCGGCGCGTTGCCTCGTTGGCCATCACCAGGTTCCAGGCGCGGTCGATGACCATCGCCGGGAACGGCTCGTGGTGGCGCAGCATCCGCGCCAGTGCCTCGCGCAGCGGCGTCATGTCCGGTGCCTCGATCGCCCGCTGGGCGTAGATCGGCGCGAAGCCGGCGGCGATCAGCCAGTCGTTGCGATCCGCCAGACCCAGGTCCAGCGCCTCGGCCAGACGCAGCAGCATCGCCCGGCTCGGCTGCGAACGGCCGGACTCGAGAAAGCTCAGATGGCGCTGCGACAGCCCGGCCGACAGCGCCAGGTCGAGCTGGCTGCGGCGGCGCTGGCTGCGCGCGCGGCGCAGCGTGTCGCCGAAGCGGTTGCCGGCGGCGGAATGGGTGGCGGAGAGCGGATGGATCGCGTTCATGAGCCGGATTGTGGCGAGCGCGCCACGCGCATGCGATGACCTGCGAGGTAATTGCGGCGCCGCCTACCGAAGCCGAGGCTGCGTCCGCCGCCGAACCTGCGGCTCACTTCCCGGAGATGCGCCATGACCCTGCCCCGCCCCGTGCTGCTTGCCATCCTGCTGCCGTTCGCCGTGCTGACTGCCTACGCGCTGAAGGAGGTCGGCTACATCGGCATCTTCGCCAGCCATCTGCACCCGGCCGGCCTGCAGGTGCTCAGCGATCTGGTGATCGCACTGAGCCTGGTGATGGTCTGGATGGTCGGCGATGCCCGCCGCCGCGGCATCACGGTCTGGCCCTACCTCATCGCCACGCTGGCGCTCGGCTCGTTCGGGCCGCTGGCCTACCTGCTGATGCGCGGCAGCCGCACGGCCGATGGCGCGGCGCCGGCCCGCAACTGGGCCTGACCGCGATGGCCGGCCGCCTGCGCGAATGGCTGTTCCTGACCGGCTACGGCCTGCTGGCCACCCATGAGCTGGATGCCGTGCTGCGCGCGGAATGGCGGGTGCTGCCGGGGCTGTCGATGTTCGATGAGGCCCTGGCCCGCCCGCTGTTCATCGGGCTGCACGTGCCGCTGTTCGCGCTGCTGACCGGCTGGATCGGCAGCGCGGAGGCCGGCATCCGCCAGCGAGCTCGGCACGGCCTCTGCCTGTTCCTCGTCGTGCACGCCGGCCTGCATCTGCTGTTCGGCGGTCATCAGCACTACGACTTCCACGATGCCGGCAGCCGCCTGCTGATCTTCGCTGGCGCGCTGTGCGGCCTCGGCTGGCTGGTGTGGCCGCTGGCGTCGGCGGATCAGAAGTTGTAGCGCGCCGACAACTGCAGGCGGCTCATGTCGCCGGACAGGTTGCCGACGGTGTCGCGGCGGGCGTAGCGGTATTCGGCACCGAAGGTGATCTTCGGGATCGGCGAATACAGCAGGTTGACCGTGGCGCTGCGCACATTGCGCGATACCGCGCTGCCGAACATCGAGCCGCTGGCCGCCTGGCCGGTATTGGCGTGAAACGCCGACAGCGCCAGGTTGCTGCGCCACTGATCGTTCCACGGGTGACGCCAGGCGACGAAGCCGTTGTAGATCTCCACCGTCTGCAGCTTGCCGCGCGCATCGACGATGGCATCGCCGACCGTGTTCAGCGCCAGGTAGCGGCCGAAGCCGTCGCCGCCGCTGAAGGTGAAGCGCAGGTCGTCCTGTCCCCACAACGGAATCTTGCCGGCGATGCTGAGGCCGTAGCCGAGCGCGGTGTCGTTGCCGCCGCCGATGGTGCCGCGATCGCTGATCTGGCGCAGCGCACCGGACACCGTGTACTCGCCGTGGCCGTCGGTCTTCAGCGTGTAGCGCCAGACCAGATCCGGCACGGTGTTGTCATCGGTCACGGTGAAGCTGTTGCCGCCCGACGCCGCGACCGTGGATTCCGGATTCTCCAGCGCCACCGCGAGCGGACCCCAAGTGTAGCGGAGCATCGCCTGACGGCCGAACACCGTGCCTTCGCCGGGCCAGTTGATCACGTCGACGATGTCCGGCAGCGCCACCATGTTCTGCAGCGTCGTCCAGTCCTGGCCGATGCGGAAATTGTCGAAGTCGAGGTAGCCGAGCCGGAACGCCGGGTTATAGGCATTGGTGACCGCCTCGTTCGGGGCGCCGCCAATGCCCTGCCCAAGCTGGCCGCTGATGAAATCGAATTCGGCATTGATCGCCACCTTGTGGCCGTACATCAGCCCCGACCCGCGCAGGTAAAGCCGGGTTTCCTTCGCGTGCAGATCCGTGTAGGTGCGGGCGTTCTCGGTCGCGGCAACCGGCACTGCGTTCGGGATGTACGCGTCCCGGCCGAGGCTCTGGGCCACCGGGGCATCACTGAAGCGCGACACGATGGCATCGGCCTTCACGTAACCGCCCCAGGCCAGCTTGAAGTCGCCGCCATTGCCATTGCCGTTGCCGTTGCCGGCCGGCGCGGCAGCCGTTGCCGGCGTGGCAGCAGCGGCGGGAGCGCTGGCCGCAGCCGGCGGCCGGGTCGCCAGCTGCTGTTCCAGTGCCTCGATGCGCCGCTTCAGGTCGGCGATCACGGCGGCGGTATCGTCATCGGCGACGGTCTGGGTGGATTCTTCAGCGACAACAACTGCCTGGCGATGCACCTGAACATGTCGATCCCGTTCATCTACTACTCGCGCGGATTGTTCGAGAAGTACTGGCAGCGCTCGCTGGTCTGGATCGTCTTGTTCTCCACCATGGCCGCGGTAGTAATGTGCCACTCCCGAGGAGGCATATTGACTCTCGCATTGGTCTTGGGAATGATCGTCTTCCGGTCGCGGCACAAGATGGTGATGCTGGTTGTGCTGGCCGTTCTCAGCCTGCCCGCGGTGCTACTCGTTTCCGACACCTTGTTCAAGCGCATGCGTA
>CAYPJK010000249.1:0-5192 GCA_964411025.1 uncultured Nevskia sp. | reverse complement strand
ATCCAGGGTACGGGTCATGGCGTGCTGGCAGTGCGGGGCGAATGGGGTTCAGACGTGGCGAAGCAGCGCCGACCACTGCGCCAGCTTGGCATCGATCGATTGTCCGGCATTGGCCGGGCTGGTCGATGGCAGCGCGATCACCTCGATGCCGTCGAGCCGGCTTCCCAGCATCGGATGGCCGTGGCGTTTGAAGGCATCGCGGGCGGTGCCGCCGTTCAGCGCGATCGCCCTCAGCTGCGGATGGCGATCGAGAAAGCCGGCGAAGTCGTTCGGAACTTCGGTCGCCCGGACGATGCTGGCATCGAGGCTGCCCGGGCGCTCGCAGGCCCGCAGCACATCCCACAGTGCAATGCCTCTGGCATTGAGCGCCGCGACGCGTCGTTCATACGGCCATGCGAACGGAATGCCGAACAAGGCTTCCATCGTGGGCCAGAAGCGGTTGCGCGGGTGGGCGTAGTACTGCGCGGCGCGCAGCGATGCGATACCCGGCATCGAGCCCAGGATCAGCAGCCGGGCGGATGCGGGTTCCCGCGCTGGAAAGCTCTCGACCGTCGCCACCGCGATCAGCCGAACCGGCCACCGATGATCCGTCCCGCGGCATCAATCTCGGCAAAGAAGCGGCTGCGGTCGTGGCGGAACTCGCGCGTCGCCATGGTGCCGGGCAGCACCACGAACACCGTGGGATAACGTTGCTGGAACGCGGCCACCGTCGGCCGGGCGGCGATGTAGCGATCGAAGTCGGCGATGTCGTTGACGTCAGCCACGGCGGGCTTCGACAGCTGCTGCGGCGGGCTGGCCGTTGCGGTATCGGCCGGTGGCTCTGCCAGCAGCATCGACGGCGTGCGCGGCATCGAGATCAGCTGGAAGAACTGCTGCCACTGTTCTGGCGAACCGGCCTTGGCATTGCCGTGGCGCTCGACATGGCCGCGCACCAGGGCCTCGCCCCAGCTGTAGTTGATGATGTAGGCGCGGTATTTCTCGATGAACTTCAGGCGCTGCGCGGCGCGCTCCGGGGAATACAGCAGGAAGCGCTGCATCCAGACGATGGTGTCCTCGGCATTTGCCTTGCCATCCAGGTAACGCCTTGCCGCTTCGATCCCGGCCGGCTTCAGCGCTGCGGCGGCCTGCGAAATCTCCAGATACCGAGATGCGTCCGCAGGCTTAAGTCCGGCCGCCTTGAACAGCTGTTTCGTGAAGGCCAGCAGATCCTTGCCCGGAAAGGCGAGACCGACGCCGTAATCGGCGGTCCCTTCGGCGATCAGCGACTGTGGCGAGAACAGCGCATAGACACTGAATTCTGGCCAGCGCTGACCGATCACCAGGCCGTTCTCGAGCAGCGTGTTGTAGACATGATGGCCGGGATAGCCCTCGTGCGCCGCCAGTTCGATTACGCGCGCCACCGAGATCGGCAGTTCGGTGTTGATCTCGATGCGGCTCCGCAACCGGCCCTGGTACCAGTTGTAGGCGCTCCACGGCTTGCCGCTGACGAAGCCCAGTTCGACATGCTCGTCGATGGGCATCGGCATGTGGTGGTAGCTGCGGATGCGGGCTTCGTCCAGCGCCCGTTCCATGACCTTTTCAAGCGTCTTGGCAGGCACCGAATAGCGCTCGACGTAGCGGTTGTAACGTTCGGCGAGCGTACGGCTGGCGTCGCCGTTCTCGCCCGGCAGCAGCTTCTCGATACGCGCCAGGATCGGCGCGAAATCCGATTCCCGGTAGTGCGGTGCTTGCGTGTCGTAGAGCAGGCGGGCTTCCTCGTCGAAGCTGAACGGAGTGCCCTGCAGCATCTGCGCGCGGGCAATCAGCGCAGCGAGCTGCTTGGTCAGATAGGCGCGCCGCAGCGTTACGAGCTCGGCACGCGTCTGGAACTGCGGGCTGTCGGCGCCATCGACGCTGGCCAGCAACTGTTGCGCGCGCTTCTCGATCTGTGCCGGGCTGCGCGCTTCCCGCTTCACCGCGTCGCGGATCGCCGGATCTCCGTAATAGGCATCGACGTAATCGGGATCGTGTTCGCCAAGCGCCAGCACCAGCCGCACATACTGATTGCCGATCTCGTCTAGGGTCATGACACGGATGTCGGCTGAGGAATCGGAAGCGGCGTCAGCGCCGCGGAACGGGTTGTGACTGCAGGCGGCGAGTGCCAGCAGGGCACCGGTCATCAGCAGCGATCGGGTGGCATTGCGCATCGGGCGGGCTTGGCCGTTCGGAGACTTTCGTATCATCGTCCGGTCCTCGAAGCGGCGTAAACCGTCATGTCCCTGCCACTCCTTCGCGCGGCGCTTGCTGCGCTCATCCTGAGCCTGTCGACGATGCTGAACCCTGTGCTGGCCGGCGATGTCGTCGACACCCACTCCTACGCCAACAGCGCCGAGGTGCGCACCACGCATCTGGTGATCGATCTCGACGTCGATTTCGCGAAGTCCCGGCTCAAGGGGCTGACCGAGATCCAGTTCCAGAAGCTCAAGGCCGATGCCGACCGCATCGTCCTCGACACGCGCGCGCTCGACGTGCGTTCCGCCGAAGCCAGTCGCGATGGCAAGACTTGGTCAACCACGCCGTTTGCTCTCTCTGCCGAGGATCCGGTGCTCGGCCGCGCCCTTACCGTGACCTTGCCGGCGACCGCGACCCGGGTGCGGATCCACTATTTCACGCGTCCGGAAGCATCCGGCCTGCAATGGCTGAAGCCGGCGCAGACCGCTGGCAGACGGCAGCCTTTCCTGTTCTCGCAGTCGCAGGCGATCCACGCCCGCAGCTGGCTGCCGCTGCAGGATTCGCCGGCGGTGCGCGCCACCTACGAGGCGCGCGTGAAGACCCCGAAGGCCCTGCGTGCCGTGATGAGCGCGGAAATGTCGGACGCGCCGGATGCTGCCGGCTACTGGACGTTCAAGATGCCGCAGCCGATCCCGAGCTACCTGATCGCGATCGCGGTCGGCGATCTCGCCTTCCAGAGCACTGGCCCGCGCACTGGCGTCTACGCCGAACCGGCGACCCTGAAGGCCGCCGCCTGGGAATTCGCCGACACCGAAACCACTGTCGCGCTGTGCGAAAAGCTGTTCGGCCCGTACCGTTGGGGCCGCTACGACCTGCTGGTGCTGCCGCCGAGCTTCCCGTACGGCGGCATGGAAAATCCGCGGCTGACCTTCGTCACGCCGACCATCATCACCGGCGATCGCCAGCTGGTATCGCTGATCGCCCACGAGCTGGCCCACAGCTGGTCCGGCAACCTGGTGACCAATGCCACCTGGGAAGACTTCTGGCTCAACGAGGGCTTTACCGAATACCTGACCTTCCGGCTGACCGAAGCGCAGTTCGGCAAGGCGCGTGGCGACATGGAGCGGGTGATCGGCGTGGCCGAGCTGCGCGAGGCGCTGGCGCAGGCGGCGTCTGACGAGGATCGCAAGCTCAAGCGCGGCTTTCCGTCACGCGATCCCGACGAGGTGTTCAGCAGCATTCCGTATCAGCGCGGCGCGCTGTTCCTCGTCTATCTGGAATCGAAATTCGGTCGCGAAGCCTTCGATGCCTTCCTGCGCGGCTGGTTCGACAGCCACGCGTTCCAGAGCGCGACCAGCGAGCAGTTCCTGGCCTATCTCGACGCGCGCCTGCTCAAGGCCAGGCCGGGTGCGGTGACCACGGCGCAGATCGACGCCTGGGTGTCGCAGCCGGCCATGCCGGCCGATGCCGTCTACGCGGTGTCCGACGGGCTGACCCAGGTCGATGCCGCGCGCGATCGCTGGCTTGCCGGCCAGACGCCGATCACCGCGATGGGCGCCGGGCAGTGGACCGTGCACCAGTGGGAGCATTTCTTCGAAGGCTTCCCGAAGACCGTCACTGCCGCACAGCTCAAGGAACTGGATGCCGCCTTCAAGCTGACCGGCAGCGGCAACGCGATCATCGCCAGCCACTGGTACGCGCTGGCCGTCGGCAGCGGCCAGGTGGCGCTAGTGTTGCCGGCGATGACCGAGTACCTCGGCCGGGTCGGCCGCATGAAGCTGATCAGCCCGATCTACCGGGCGCTGGCCGCCACCGATGCCGGCCGTGTCCAGGCGCGGGCGCTCTTCGCGAAGCTGGGCCCGGGCTATCACCCGATCGCGCAGCAGGCGGTGGAGCGGATTCTCAAAGGCAGCTGATGCAGCTGCGCCCCGGTGTGGTGCGCCGGGGCGAGTCGGCTGCCGGGTTCAGTGCACCTTGCGCGACATCCCCTTCAGGCGCTCGGCGTCCTTGTTGCCCTTGCCGGTATCCATCACCGGACGCAGCTTGCCGCCGCCATTCGGACCTGCGGCTTTCTTCGCCGCCAGCGCCTCCTTGAGGATCTCGGCGGCGGATTTCTTCTTCGGCGGTTCGTTGCTCATGGCGCGCAGTTTACCGCTGCGCGCCAGCACTCGAGACGCCGAGGCCCGCCCGAGATCCGGACCTCAGAGCGCCAGCCGCCGGATATCGCCGAGCAGCTTGCCGAGCAGCACGATGGTGCGGGCCGCATAGGCGCCGTCGATCACCCGATGGTCGTAGCTCAAGCTCAGCGGCACCATCAGCCGAGGCTGGAAGGCCTTGCCGTCCCAGACCGGCTTCACGACCGCCTTCGACACGCCGAGGATGCCGACTTCCGGCGCGTTGACGATCGGCGTGAAGTGGCTGCCGCCGATGCCGCCGAGGCTTGAGATCGAGAACACGCCGCCCTTCATGTCGGCACCGGTCAGCTTGCCGTCGCGCGCCTTCTTGGCCAGCTCGCCGGTTTCGATCGCCAGCTGGGTGATGGTTTTCTTGTCGACATCGCGCACCACTGGCACCACCAGCCCGTTCGGCGTGTCGGCCGCAAAGCCGATGTGCGTGTAGTGCTTGTGGATCAGGCTTTCGCCGTCCGGCGACAGCGAGGCGCGGAACTCCGGATAAGCATCCAGCACCTTGGCCACCGCCTTCATCATGAACGGCAGCAGGGTCAGCTTCGGGCCGCCGCCTTTGGCGCTTTCGTCGGACATCTCCTTGCGGAAGGCTTCCAGCTCGGTGATGTCGGCTTCGTCGGTCTGGGTGACGTGCGGAATGTTCAGCCAGGCGCGGTGCAGGTGCGCCGCCGAAATCTTGCGGATGCGCGCCAGCGGCTTGGTGTCGATCTGCCCGAACTGCGCGAAGTCGACCGCCGGAATCGGCGGGATGCCGGCGCCGCCGGATGCCGCTGCGGCTGCTGCCGGCGGTGGGCT
>CAYPJK010000248.1:0-5206 GCA_964411025.1 uncultured Nevskia sp. | reverse complement strand
AGCCGAAGCAGTTACCGTACATCCGTTAGCATCAACCACAGTAACCGAATAAGTGATAGTAGCAGGTGACGTACAGGCCGACGGCCGGGCCGCGCTCGGCCCCGGCGATCTCGCCAACGAAGCTGGTGGTGGCGGTCTGGGCGATGAACAGTCCGACCGAGAACAGGCACAGGCCCAAGGCCACCGGCAGCAACGCCGGCCAGAGCGTCAACAGCAGGCCTGCCAAACCGAGCCCCCAGGCCATCACCAGCACACGGGCGTGGCCGAACGCATTGAGCAGGCGACCCGAGTACGGCGTCACCACCACGCCGGCCAGGTACACCGCGAAAATCATCGACAGCACGGCCGGGCCGAGCGAGAACGGCGGCGCGCTCAGGTGCAGCGTCATGTAAGTGAAGCCGCCAACCAGGCTGAACAGCATCAGGAATCCAGTGGCGTAAGCGCCGCGCAGTCCGGGTCGGATCAGCAGCGGCAGCAGTGGCGTGCGGGCGCTGTCGCGCGTCTTCGGCACGTCCCGCCCGGGCGGCAGCCAGGCGCGAATCAGGATCGCGATCAAAAGCTGCAGCGCGGCCAGCGCAACGAAACCCCAGCGCCAGCCGAAGAACTCGGCGACCACGCCCGACATCAGCCGACCGCAGAAGCCGCCACCGATGGTGCCGGCGACGTACACGGCGGTGACGCCACGCGCCTCGCTGGCCGGCCATTCCTCGGCGATGTACGCCACCGTCACCGCGAAGATGCCCGGCAGGCACAGGCCCTGGGCGAGACGGATCAGCATCAGCCATTCCGGCGTCGGCGCAAGGCCGGACAGCAGGCCTGGCAGCACCGCCAGAAAGGCCGCGAAGACAATGACCCGCCGACGTCCGAAGCGGTCCGCAAGTAGCCCAGCGAACGGCGCCGCCAGCGCCACGCCGAAGGTACCGGCCGACACGATCATGCCGGCGCGGGCCGCGTCCTGGCCGATCCACTCGCGCAGCAGCGGCAGCAGCGACTGCGGCGCGTACAGGTTGATGAAGGCCGCGACACCCGCGAGGGTCACGGCGATGCGGCGGCGGTTCATCACCGGCCCGGCCTACGACTCACATGCTGCTCCGTCTTGCAACGTGCACCACGGGCACCTACTTCTTGGTCCGCGCCGACTGCGCTGCCAGGCGCTTGGCCTTCATCTGCATCGCCGGCGACAGGTCGCTCTTCTTGTTCTTGAACGGGTTGTCGCCGGTCTTGAACTCCAGCTTCAGCGGCACGCCCTGCAGCTTGAACGCGGCGCGGAACGTGTTGGCGAGGTAGGCGACGTAGCTGTCCTTGAGTTTGTCGGTCTGGTTGCCGTGAATCATGATCGCCGGCGGGTTGCGGCCGCTCTGGTGGCAGTAGCGCAGCTTGATGCGGCGGCCGAGCACCGCATGCGGCGCATGCTTTTCCACCGCCGCGATCAGCACCCGGGTCAGCTCCGGCGTCGGCATTTCGCGGGTCGTCGCTTCATAGCCGGCGATTACGTGTTCCATCAGCTCGCGCAGGCCGGAGCCATGCAGCGCGGAGATGAAATCGACCGGCACGTAGTCGAGGAACGGCAGCTTGAACTCGACCATCTCGCGCACCCACTTGCGCTTGTCGGCGTCGAGCCCGTCCCACTTGTTGACCGCCAGCACCATGGCCCGGCCGTGGTGGGCGACGAGGCCCATCACGCGCGCATCGTGGGTGCCGATCTCGTCGTGGGCATCGACCATCGAGATCACCACATGGGCGCGGTCGATGGCCTGTAGAGTCTTGACGATCGAGAACTTCTCGATGACCTCGGTGACCCGCGACTTGCGCCGGATGCCGGCGGTGTCGATCAGCTGGAACTTCCGGCCGCCCCACTCGAACGGCACGGTGATCGAATCGCGCGTGGTCCCCGGCTCGTTCGAGGCCAGTACCCGGTCCTCGCCGATCAGACGGTTCAGCAGGGTCGACTTGCCGGCGTTCGGGCGGCCGACGATCGCCACCCGAATCGTGCCGTCGTCGAACTCGGGATCGACCGCCGTCACCGGCGTGTCGGCCAGCAGGCCACGCAACAGGCCGCCGACACCGTCGCCGAACTCGGCGGAAATCACCGTCGGGTCACCGAGCCCGAGCTTGTAGAAATCGGCGACCAGCGACGCCGTCATGCCTTCCGACTTGTTGGCCAGCAGCCGGACCGGCTTGCCGAGCTTGCGAAGCGCGCGCGCGATCTCCAGATCGCTGCCCACCAAGCCGGCCTTGGCATCGACCAGGAACAGCACGTGGTCGGCGTCCTCGATGGCGATGCGCGCCTGCGCTTCGGCCAGCGCGGCGAGCGCGTCGGAGGATTCCGGCATCAGCCCGCCGGTGTCGACGACGATGAAACGCTTGCCCTCGAACGTGCCCTGCCCGTACTGGCGGTCGCGGGTCAGGCCGGCGTAGTCGGCGACCAGCGCATCACGGCTGTTGGTGAAGCGGTTGAACAAGGTCGACTTGCCGACGTTCGGCCGGCCGACCAGCGCAATCACCGGCAGCATCTTCGGTGCCGCCGCAGCGGGGACATCGGCGTCGGAGACGTCGGCAGGGGGCACGTCAGGGATGCTGCTCATGATTCACGACCATCTGGAAAACCATCGCTGGCAGCAGCCTACGCGGCCTGACGCCAAGACGACAAAAGCCCCGGGCGCCGTGCGCCCGGGGCGGAAACCGCAGACTCCGCCTCAAGCCTTACGGCTTCGGCGTCTCGATCCGGTAGGCGGCGATGTCGCCGGTGGTGTCGAGCAGGTAGACGCGCTCGCCATCGCTGACCGGCGCGGTGATCACCGGGTCGCCCCCCAAGTTGACGCGCGCCACCGCGCGGCCGTCGCCCGGATCGAAGAAATGCACATAGCCCTCGAAGTCGGCGGCGATCACGTAGTTCGCCAGCACACCCGGCGGTGACAGCCGACGGAACTTCAGCGACTCCTGCTTCCATGACACCGCGCCGGTGTCCGGGTCGAGCGACCACAGCACGCCGTCGTTGTCGGTGACGTAGAGCGCCTTGTCGGTGGCGGCCATGCCCGAGTAGCTCTTGATGCTGCGCCGCCAGCGGCTTTCACCGCGCGCCGGATCGATCAGCGCGATGTCGTTGCCGTAGGTCACGGCGTAGATGCCGTTGTCGGCGGCCAGCAGATCGGCGTCGATGTCGGTCAGCCGCTCCAGTTCCGATCGGCCGGTCGGCACCGACACGTTCTGCTCCCAGGCCGGTACGCCGTCGGCGAGGTTCAGCGCCACCAGCTTGCCGTTGTCGAGTCCGGTGTAGACGCGGGTGCCGAGGATCAGCGGCTTGGAAAGGCCGCGCAGGGTCAGGTTCGGGATGGTGCGGTCGAAGCTCCAGATCCGGCTGCCGTCCGTGACCGACAGGCCGAACTCGCGGCCGTCCGCCGCGCGCGCGACGATCACATCGCCGCTGGCGGCCAGTGGTGCCAGCACTTCGCTCGGCAGCGTGGCGCGCCAGACCTCGGCGCCGCTGGCGCGCTTCAGCGCGATGACTTCGCCATCGAGCGTGCCGACCAGCACCAGGTCGCCGGACACGGTCGGGCCGGCGATGATCCGGGCCTTGGTCGCGGCGCGCCAGACCGTGGCGCCGGTGGCCGGCGTCAGCGCGAACACCTGGCCATCGATTGACGCGGTGTACAGCGCGTCGGCTTCCAGCGCCAGGCGGAGCCCGGAGTACAGCGTCTTGCTGCCGTTGCCGGCCGAGCGCGACCAGACTTCCTTGAGCCGGATCTCCGGCTGCTTGATGGCGACCAGTTCGGTCGGCTCGCGAACCTTCGGCTTCGACGAGCAGGCGCTGACGGCCAGCGCCGCCGCGACCAGCAGCAGGGCAAACCGCGATGTCACGATTTCACCGCCGCGACGTCGGCGAGGTCGTCGATCTTCTTCTGCAGCGCGTCGGCGATCGGCGCGTTGGCGCTGCCGGTGGTGGCATCGCCCAGGCTGGCCACCGCCTTGGTGTAGGCCGCAAGCGCGGCCGGGCGGTCGCCTTCGGCGAGCTTGATGTCGCCGCGCAGTTCTTCGTAGAGCACCACATAGCTGCCGGCTTCGGTGTCGAGCAGCTTCAGCGCGTCGCCGGGCTTGCCTTGCTGCCAGAGCACGCGCGCCAGCCGCAGCTGGATCAGCGGCTTCAGCGCGGCGTCATCGGCATGGGCGCCCGCCCATTCGAGACGGCTGCGCGCAGCATCCAGCTTGGATTCCTCGACCGCCGCCTGCGCCAGCTTCAGTGCACCGGCCACGGCGTACGGCGTCGACTCGAACTCGGCAACCAGGCGGTCACCCATGCGGCCGGCTTCGTCGAACTTCTTCGCCGACACCGACTTCTTGAGTTCCTCGAACAGCTGCGAGGCCTCGGCGCGGGTCTGGTTCTTCCGGTTCTGGTAGTACTCCCAGCCGAAGATCGCACTCAGGCCAAGGCCGAGACCGACCGCCAGCGCCAGCCAGTTTTCCTTCCACCAGCGGCGCAGGTCTTCGACTTGGGCTTCGTCGTCGTAATGGGTGCTCATGTCTCGTTCTCGCGTGGCGACGGGGCGTCGCCCGTTCGGGTGGTCAGTCGGCGGATGGGAGGGCGGGGATCAGAGCCCAAGTCGGCTGCCGAGTTCCGCAGCCAGCTCCGTTTGGCGACACAGGTAGGCGTCGCCTTCGCCGCGCAGGGATTTTACTTGAACGGTGCCGGCAGCCGCTTCGTCGTCGCCAATCACCAGCGCGTACCGCGCACCGGACTGGTCCGCGCGCTTGAGCTGCGACTTCAGCCCGCCGCCGCCGGCATTGAGCACCAGCCGCAGGCCGGAATGACGGTCGCGCAGCGCTTCCGCCAGCTGCAGCGCCTGTCGCTCGGCTTCGGTGCCGAAGCGGCAGACGTAGACCTGCGGGCTGTTCGAGGTGATCGCCACCTTCTGCACGCCCATCAGCAGGATCAGCCGTTCGATGCCGAGACCGAAGCCGACGCCGGTGGTCTTCGGTCCGCCGAGCTGCTCGACCAGTCCGTCGTAGCGGCCGCCGGCGCAGACCGGGCCCTGGGCACCGAGCTGGTCGGTGACCCACTCGAACACCGTGTGCGTGTAGTAGTCGAGGCCGCGCACCAGCCGCGGATTGACCGTGTAGGCGATGCCGAGCGCATCAAGCCCGGCCTTGACCGCGTCGAAGTGCGCGATCGAGGCCTCGTCGAGGTGATCGAGCAGGCGCGGCGCGCCGG
>CAYPJK010000247.1:3464-5221 GCA_964411025.1 uncultured Nevskia sp. | reverse complement strand
TGACCGACCGCAATTCCGCCCCGTCCGACTCTTCGCGCGCCCCGGGCTGGGTGCACCCAGACCAACGGCCAGGCTCAGGCCCGTCACCAGCGCGCACAGCCAGACGGAGGATTTTTTCGACGTCATCGGGATCACCTTTGCGGGTCTTGTTCGGGGCGCGTCGCGGGTCCGGGAGCAGACCCGGGGCCGACGTGGTTCATCGACCGTCCTGCACGACGCGGCCGCCAGAATAGCCCGGCCGCATGAACGCGGCCTGAAGACGCCGGTCGGCCGCTCAGCCGTGCACGCGGCCGCCGAGATCAAGATCGGCGCGCCGGTAGAGATCGGCCAGCAGCCAGAGCGGGCCGATCAGCAGGAATTGCACGTCCTTGAAGAACGACGGCTTCTTGCCCTCGACCTGATGGCCAACGAACTGGCCAATCCAGGCGAGCACGAAAATCGCCGCCATCACCGGCAGGTGCAGCGGCCCCAGCGCAGTGTGGCTGAACTCGACCAGCGCCAGCACCGCCAGCAGCAGCGGCGCGATGCCCAACGTCAGCCGCCACGACAGCAGCAGGTAGTAGACCAGCGCCAGCAGCGCCGCGACGCTTGCCGGGTTGAGCAGCGCGTCGCCGACCGGAATCGCCCGCAGACCGCCGAACACGGTGAACACGATCGGCGGCACGCACAGCCAGTGCAGCCGCTTGTTGACCGGGTGACGGTGGCTTTCGTTGTACTCGGCCAGCCAGGTGTGAATCGATTTCATGCGCAGCGTCAGTTGCCGAACCGGGACGGTTTCGGCGCAGGATAGGCGCGCGCGCCGTACCGGCAGATGGTAAATCCGGCCCGCCACCCCGCCGACCAGACGCCACGACCCGATCGCCATGACCCGCGCTGAACCGCAAGCCGGCACTCCGGACCCCGTCGCCATCGATCCGGTCGATCAGCTGATCGGCCGGCTCTATCGCGGTGGCCTGGCCGTGCCGCCGGATGGCTTCCGTCGCTGGGCGCTCGGCGAGCTGCGCCAGCTGCTGGCGTTCGATGCCGCGATCTGGGGCACTGGCACCGCGCGGCAGATGAAGTTCCATACCTGCACGCTGCTGAACCTGCCGGCCGGCTTCCCGGAGGCGCTGGAGGCGAGCCAGGCCATCAATCCGATCGTTCCGGCGCTGCTGCGGCGGCTGGAAACGCCGGTCGACATGAAGAGCGTGCTGCCGGACCCGCAGTTCTACGGCTCCGAGCTGTACCGCCGCACCTTCGCGCCGCAGGGCATCGAGCGAATCCTGTCGACCGGCCACATCGATCCGGCCAGCGGCCTGTATTCGCTGGTCACGCTGTATCGCTTCGATCGCGGCCAGCCATTCACCGACAGCGACGCTGCGCGCGTCGGCCGGGTGATGTTTCACCTGTTCAACGCCGCCTCCCATGCGTTCTTCCTGCAGATGTCGCGCCGGCTTGCCGATCGGCCGGCAGCCAGTGCCGCCGCCGCAGTGGACGCCACCGGTGCCTTTCACGACGCGATGCCGCGCTTCTTCGACATGCTCGACCGGCACTTTCCCGACCGGCCGGCGCAGCAGCTGCCGTTCCCGCTGCCGGCCGACGGCGACACGGCGGTGGCTGGCGGCCTGTGCATCCGCTGCGAGCCGCTCGACGAACTGCGCTGCGTGCACATCTGGCCAGCCGGCCCGCTGGATCACCTGACCCGTCGCGAGCGCGATGTGGTCACGGCCATCGCCCACGGCCTGAGTTTCAAGCAGGCGGCCAAGCGCATCGGCATC
>CAYPJK010000247.1:0-3454 GCA_964411025.1 uncultured Nevskia sp. | reverse complement strand
TCGCGCCATCGACGGTCGCCAACCACCTGGACCGGGTCTATCGCAAGCTCGGCGTCTACAGCCGCGCGGCGCTGGCCGAGCTGGTCTATCCGGAGGCCGGCGAGCCGGCCGGTAAAGAACGGCAAAGCTGATTCACGCAGCCGGAAATTCAGTCCGGACAAGGCTTTGCTGCGTGCTACGCTGAATCCAGCCCTTTCCCCGCAGCGATTTCCCCCGCGATGCAAAACCTTGCCCCAGACGCCTTCCAGGCCCTGATCAACCGCCCCGGAACCGTGCTGCTCGATGTCCGCACACCAGAGGAAATCGAGCTCGCCGCGCTGCCCGGCGCCGTCCATATTCCGCTCGGCGAACTGGGCCAGCGGATCGGCGAGCTAAACCCATCGGCGGCGATCGCCGTCCTATGCCATCACGGCGTGCGCAGCGAGATGGCCGGTCGCCTGCTGGAGCGCAACGGTTTTACCGATGTCGCGCATCTGATCGGTGGCATCGACGCCTGGTCGCAGCTCGTCGATCCGACCGTTCCCCGCTACTAACGCCTTTCCCTGAAGGAAGATTCATGCGCCGTTCCATTGCCCGGGCCGCCCTTGCGTCCTGCTTCCTGGCACCGCTCGCCACGGTTCACGCCAACGACCTGCTCGACACCTATCGCAAGGCGCTCGATCAGGACACCACGCTGGCCGCTGCCAAGTTCGCCCGCGATGCCGCCATCGAAGCCCGGCCGCAGGCGCTGTCGGCCTTCCTTCCGCAGCTCAATGCCGGCGTCAACATCGCCCGCGCCCGGACCCGCGTCGAACAGCAGGACGTGCTGGTGCTCGACCCCAGCAACCCGCCGCCGACGCCGGACGACGGCGTGTCGACATTCTGGAACACCGCCAACAGCTACCAGGTGACGCTGTCGCAGACCATCTGGAGCTTCGAGGCCTGGCGCCGGCTGAAGCAGTCCGATGCCCAGGTGGCGCTGGCCGAAGCCAATTTCCGCAGCGCCCAGCAGGCGCTGATCCTGCGCGTGGCGCAGGCCTATTTCGGCGCGCTGTCGGCCAGCGACGCGGTGCGCACCAACACTGCCGAGCGCGACGCCAACGAGCGCCAGCTGCTGCAGGCGAAGAAGCGCTTCGAAGTCGGTCTGGCCGCGATCACTGACGTGCAGGAAGCCCAGGCCGCCTATGACGGCAGCGTGGCGACCTTGATCGGCGCCGAGCGCACGCTGTCGAATGCCCGCCGCGCGCTGGCCGAGATCACCGGCGGCTACACGGAAACCGCCGAAGGGCTGATCGAGGAAATCCCGCTGGCCAGCCCCAATCCGGTGGCCGTCGACGACTGGCTGAAGGTCGCCCGGGACAGCAACTTCGACCTGCAGATCGCCGAGCTGAACACCGAGATCGCCCGCAAGGGGGTCGGCGTGGCCTACGCACGCCACTATCCGACGCTGGGGCTGGACGGCAGCTACGGCGAGAACGACAACAGCTTCGTCCGCAATCCGAACACCACGCGCAGCCAGGTAGGGCTGACGCTCAACGTGCCGATCTTCAGCGGCGGACTGACCCAGTCGCAGGTGCGCCAGGCAACCGCCACCCAGCAACAGGCCGAAGCGCTGCTGGAAGGCTCGAAGCGCTCGATCGAACGCCAGACCCGCGACGCCTACCAGGGCGTGATGTCCGGCATCGCCAGCGTCAAGGCCAACCTGCAGGCGGTGAAATCGAACCAGACGGCGCTGGAATCGAGCCAGGTCGGCCTGCAGGTCGGCACCCGCACCGAGGTCGACGTGCTGAACACGTTGCGCAATCTCTACGTCGCGCAGCGCAGCTACTACCAGAGCCGTTACGACTACCTGATCAGCGTGCTGGCCTTGAAGCAGCAGGCCGGCCGCCTGACCGAGGCCGATCTCGCCGACATCGACCGCCTGCTGCTGGTCCCGGCGGCGAAGTAGCAGCGACCCGGCGGCGGCCCGGCGCCGCTGCCGTCTGGCGGCAGCGCGCGGCCCGCGTGCAACAATCCGGCGCATTCCCGAATCGCCTGACCGGAGTGCCCCGATGAGCCGTGCCGCCGTCCCGCAGTTGAGCATCCGCGCCGTGGTGCTGTCGGTGATCCTGGCGATGATCCTGGCGGCCGCCAACGCCTATCTGGGCCTGTTCGCCGGCCTGACCATCGCCACGGCGATTCCGGCGGCGGTGGTGTCGATGGCGGTGCTGCGGGTGCTTGGCGGCGGCACCATCCTCGAAAACAACATCGTGCAGACCGGCGCCTCCGCCGGTTCGTCGATCGCCGCCGGCGTGATCTTCACGATCCCGGCGCTGATCATCCTCGGCTACTGGCAGGACTTCCGGTACTCGTGGGTGCTGGCGATCGCCGGCCTTGGTGGCCTGCTCGGCGTGCTGTTCTCGGTGCCGCTGCGGCGCACGATGATCGTCGAGGAACCGCTGGCCTTCCCGGAAGGCAAGGCGGCAGCCGAAGTGCTGAAGGCCGGTGAGAACCCCGGCGAAGGCGTGAAGACGCTGGCGGTGTCGGGTGCGATCGGCGCATTCCTGAAGCTGGCGGCGGCCAGCGGCCTGAAGCTGATTCCCGATGCCGCGATTGGCGCCACCTTCATCGGCAAGTTCTTCGCGTTCATGGGCACCAACCTGTCGCCGGCACTGCTCGGCGTCGGCTACATCGTCGGCCTGAACGTCGGCATCGTCGTGGTCGCCGGCAGCATCCTGAGCTGGCAGTCCGCGATCCCGATCTACCACGCGTTCTTTCTCGACACCGATCCGGCGCTGGCCGCGAAGATCGCTGGCGCCAGCGCCGAAGACCTCGGCTACGCGATCTGGTCGGCGAAGATCCGTTATCTGGGCGTCGGCGCGATGCTGATCGGCGGCATCTGGACCTTGTTCAGCTTGCGCAAGTCGCTGGCCTCCGGCATCAGGAGCGGCCTGGCTGCCGCGCGCAAGAACACCGCCGGCTCGGTGATCGCCGATACCGACCGCGACCTGCCGATGAAGTGGATGCTGGTGGCGCTGGTGCTGTTCACCATTCCGCTGGCCGTGCTCTATCAGGCCATCGTCAGCGACTGGCTGGTCAGCATCCCGATGACCGTGATCATGATCGTCGCCGGCTTCCTGTTCGTGTCGGTGTCCGGCTACCTGGCCGGCCTCGTCGGCTCCTCGAACAACCCGGTGTCCGGCATCACCATCGCGACCATCCTGTTCGCCTCGCTGGTGCTGATCCTGCTCCTCGGCAAGGACTCCTCCATCGGTGCGGTGGCCGCGATCATGATCGGCGCGGTGGTCTGCTGCGCGGCCTCGGTCGGCGGCGACAACCTGCAGGATCTGAAGGCCGGCTATCTGGTCGGCGCCACGCCGTGGAAGCAGCAGCTGATGCTCGGGATCGGTGCCTTTTCCTGCGCGCTGGTGATGGCGCCGGTGCTGAACCTGCTGGCCGCCGCCTACGGCATCGGCGCGCCGACGCCGGAGCATCC
>CAYPJK010000246.1:0-5231 GCA_964411025.1 uncultured Nevskia sp. | reverse complement strand
CCAGTCAGAGAATGACCATTCACAGGCTTCGATACCCCGCCAGGACGAGCCTTTAATGCCCGGTCGGGCATATTGCCTTCCCCTGCAAGGACCCAGGACGGCCTGGACCCGCTCAGAGCGCCGCGCGGGGCAGGTAGTGGTCCACCAGCAGCAGGGTGAAGATCGCCATCAGGTAGACGATGGAGTAGCCGAAGGTCTTCATCGGCAGGCCCGGCAGGGGGGCGTACTTGAGCCGGAAGGCGTAGTACAGGAACAGGCCGTCCAGGATCAGGGTGCCCACCAGGTAAAGCCAGCCCGACATGCCCACCGCGAAGGGCAGCACCGTCACCGCCGTCAGCAGCACGGTGTAGAGCAGCACCTGGGTGCGGGTCAGCCCCGCGAGGCAGATGCCCAGCACCCGCCGGCCGGCGCCGATGGCCGCGCGGATCAGTGCCTTTTCGGTGCGCAGCCACGGGTGCGTTGCGTATTCGTAGATGTTCATCGGCCCGCCCATCACGATCAGTGCATCAAAATCCGCAATATCAGGCAGCGTCTCGCCGGCATGCAGCTGCGCGCCGGCCACCGCGTGGCCGCGTTCGGCAAGCCAGGGGGAGATGCAGCCAAGGCCTTCAAAATCAGCATGTTGCAGCCAATGGATGCGCATCGTTCAGGGGTTCGGGAGGGGCGTCGACCGGCAGACTGCGGCGGTGAACGGAACTTGGCAAGGGTCTTGCTTGATCAGTTCCGTCTCTTCTCGACTTTGCCCGGCTCCTGCCGGGTTTTTTGTGGGCGTCATCCGGGCCGGATGGCCCGACCGCCCCGCTATGATCCCGGCCATGACCCCTGCCGACGTCCGCCCCGGCCGCGCCCTCAGCCGCCTCCTGCTGGGCGTTGTCCTGCTGCTGAACTCCTGCGTGCTGCTGTCGCAGCCCGATGCCCCCCGACTCGCTGCCGCCGGGCTCGACGAGCTCAGCGGCCTGACCGTTTCCCGGGCCGATCCCACCGTGCTCTGGGGCCACAACGACAGCGGCGGCAAGGCCGAGCTGTTCCGCGTCGGCCCGGACGGTGAAGACCTCGGCCGGGTCGCCGTGGCAGGCACCCGGGCGCACGACTGGGAAGACATCAGCGCCTTCACCTGGCGTGGCCAGCCGGCGCTGCTGATTGCCGACGTAGGCGACAACCGCGGCGATCGACCCAGCGTCACGCTGTACGCGGTGCGCGATCCGGGCCGCAGCGGCAAGAAGGCGCGGCTGCTCTGGCAGCTCGATTTCCGCTACGACGGCGGGCCGCGCGACTGCGAGGCGGTGGCGGTGGATGAAGCCGACCACAGCGTGCTGCTGCTGACCAAGCGCGAGCAGCCGAAGCGGCTGTACCGGCTGCCGTTGCCGAACGGCCGGCCGCCGGTCGGCGTGGCGACGGCCGAACTGCTCGGCGAGGTCGGTACCGTGCCCCAGCCGACGGCGCTCGATCACCTTTCCAACCCGGTGCAGGCCGCCTACTTCGGCCAGCCGACCGCGATGGATCTGACGCCGGACGGTCGCAGCCTGCTGGTGCTGACCTACCAGAACGCGCTGCGCTGGCGACGCCGCGCCGGCCAGTCGTGGATCGATGCCTTGGCCGCCGCACCGGAAGTGATCTCGCTGCCCTTCCTGCGCCAGGCCGAAGCGCTGGCGGTGGCCGCCGACGCTCAGTCGATGTTCGTCAGCAGCGAAGGCATCGGCGCGCCGCTGCTGCGGGTGCCGCTGGCGCCTTAGGGGCTGCGCGTCTAGCCGAGCGCCGCCCAGCCGAGCAGGCCGGTGCCGAGCGCGATCCGGTACCACGCGAATGCGGTGAAGCGGTGCGTCTGGATGTAGCGCAGCAGCCATTTGACGGCGATGAAGGCGACCACTGCCGATACCGTGAAGCCCACCGCCAGCTGACCCCAGTCCTCGCCGCCGCCGCCGTGCTTGAGTTCGCCGTACAGCGAATAGGCGCTGGCGGCGTACATGGTCGGGATGCCGACCAGGAACGCGAACTCGGTGGCCGCCGCCCGGCTGGCACCGCCGATCAGCATCGCCGCGAAGATCGTGGTGGCCGAACGCGAGGTGCCGGGAAACACGCCGGCCACCACCTGGCCGATGCCGACGGCGATCGCCACCGTCCACAGGATCTCGTCCTGCGCCGGCCGCCGTCCGGCCAGCCATTCGGCCACCAGCATCCAGATGCCGCCGATCACCAGCGCCAGCGCGATCGGCGTGATCTGGTCCGGCAGCTCGAAGCCGAGCTTCTTGACCACTAGCCCCAACACCGCCGTGATCAGGAAGGCCACCGCCAGCTTGGCGATGTAGAGCCGCTGGCCGGCGTCGTCGAGGCCGGTGGCGAGCCGCCACAGCCGTTCGCGGTAGATCAGCGTGACCGCCAGGATCGCGCCCGCCTGGATGACGATGTTGAACAGCTCGGAGCGCTGGCCGAGGCCCAGCTGCTCGGCCAGCAGCAGATGGCCGGTCGAGGAAATCGGCAGGAACTCGGTGATGCCTTCGATGATGCCGAGCAGGATGACGTGCAGCAGATCGTTCACGGGATGTGCGGGGCGTTGGCGAAGGCTGGGCGGGATGCGGCGATGGCCGATAATGCGGCCCGCAACAGGATAAAGGACCGGCGATGGGCAACGAGACGCAGGACGGGCTGTCGGGCGTGGCATTGGTCACCGGCGGCGCGCGCCGCGTGGGCGCGGCGATCGTCGAATGCCTGCACGGCAACGGCATGAATGTCGTCATTCATTGCCGGAGTTCGGTTGAAGAAGGCGCTGCCCTTGCGGCGCGGCTCAATGCCCTGCGCGCCGATTCCGCGATCGTGCTGACGGCCGATCTGGCGGACGATAGGGCTGTCGCCCGGCTGGCACTCGATGCCCATGCCCGCTGGGGCCGGCTGGATGCGCTGGTCAACAACGCCTCCGGCTACCGGCGCACGCCGATGGGGTCGATCACGCCGGCGATCTTCGATGAGCTGATCGCCTCGAACTTCAAGGCACCGCTGCTGCTGACGCAGGCCTGCCTGCCGCTGTTCGGTACTCAGGCCGCCGTGGTGAACATCCTCGACACCTTGGCCCGCCACGCCCGGCCCGGCTTCGCGCCGTACAACGCGGCCAAGAGCGCCCTGTGGTCACTGACTGAAACGCTGGCCGTCGAACTGGCACCACGGGTACGCGTCAATGGCGTGGCGCCCGGCCACATCCTGTGGGCTGAATCCACAGCGCTGAATGCCGAGCAGCAGGCCGCCGAACTCGCCCGCATCCCGATGGCCCGCCTCGGCGCGCCAGACGAAATCGCCCACGCCGTGGCGTTCCTGCTGTCGCCGGGCAGCGGCTATCTGAATGGCGTGATCCTGCCGGTGGATGGGGCGTTGCGGCTGAGGGGGTGATTGAGCGTTCGAGTCAAAGTAGCCCGGATAGAGCAACGCGAAATCCGGGACGCTGCGCACGCCGGAGATGGTGCTTCCCAGATTTCGCTGCGCTTTATCCGGGCTACGCTTGCTAAATTTTTAGACTCGCCATAACACCATCATGCTTCCCACCGTTTTCCTGAGCCATAACCACGCCGACAAGCCGTTCGTCCGTCGCCTAGCAACCGACTTGGACAACCAAGGCATTCCCTACTGGCTTGATGAAGCCGAGATCAAGGTTGGTGAGTCACTAATCGAAAAGATTCGATCGGGAATCGACAGGGTCGATTTCCTTGTCGTAGTGCTCTCACCGAACTCAGTAGCCTCTCCATGGGTTCAACGTGAAGTCGACGTCGCGATGAATCAGGAGATCATGGGTCGTCATGTGAAAGTTCTGCCGCTGATGTACAAGGCTTGTGACATGCCTGGCTTTCTTCTTGGCAAGCGCTATGCAGATTTTGCTGAAGACAATCGATATGCCGAAGCTCTAGAAGACTTGGTCAGGAGCATGGGCGTGGTGTTCAATAGGAGCGCGTATGCTCCGCCAACGAATGCCACAAGTCTTGGTCAAGCGCTCGACAAGGCGTGGAACAAGGCACTACCCATGTTGACTCACCCGTTCCACCGGCCGTTTCGGTACATTGGCATGACGATCCAAGACGCAGCCCGCGCCACGGGCGGAATACCAAATGATGTCGGGAACATCATCCTGGATACAGACGAATGCCACATGTGCCTTGAAGCTGAGGGTAATTTCGTTAGCTACGTGGACGTAGAACTGAAGAGAACTGCACCTCATCGGCAAGATCAGGAATTTGATTCTGAAATTGTGCTCGGCGCTCTCAGCATCAGCCCCTCTGAGCTGGAGCTGATTCGCAAGAAGACTCACTTCCACACCTACTATGATCACAAGAAGCGACTGAAAGTCAGCGTCTCGTGCTCATATGAAGGCGCTCCTCTGTCAGTTGGCTTTAGCAGCAAGTACTACGGCATGTAGGCGCGTAGGCCCTAAAGGGACCAGCAAGTAGCCGGGATAGAGCAACGCGAGATCCGGGACGCCACCGCGCCGAAGACGGTGCTTCCCCGATTTCGTTGTGCTCTACCCGGGCTGAGCGTGCTGCATTTGTTGTTCCGATCTCGGCGGGGCGGCCCGCACTACGGTCCTCGTCACCACGCACCGTCATGCTCCCGCATCCACGTCGGGATATCCCGACGTCCATGTAGCACGCGCCAGACGTCGATGTGGTCGGGCTGCTCGATGTAGAACACGAGGTGCGGGTAGCGCGTCAGCGGCAAAGCGCGCAGCCCCGGCAGGCTGAGCTCATGGGCGTAGCGTGGAGACCCTGTAGCGGGATGGCGACCGATGTGGTGGTAGGCCTTTTCCAGCGCATCAATGAAGCCGAGGGTCACCGCTACGCCCGCATCACTTAGGTAGTCGGCGACAACCGCGTCCACATCCCGGTTGGCCTGCTCACGCGGGATGACGGGTTTGGCCTTCACCCCTTTGCAGCAGCTTGGGCAGCGTTACGTACCCGATCCCGCAGGCCTTCGAAGTAGCTGGCATCGGCGGGTGCTGCTGGAGCCGACGCTGCTCCAGCCAGCAGCAAGCTGCGCAGTTGCAGGCGGTCCTGATCCTTGCGGATCAACTCGCGGACGTACTCGCTGCTGGTGCCGTAACCACGCTGGCTGACCTGCTCGTCGACGAAGGACTTAAGAGTGTCGGGGAGAGAGATGTTCATCGTGCTCATGGCGGAAGCGTGGGTTGTTTGGCAAATTTTGGCAAGACCCGCATCCCAGGATGGCCTGGACTTCGCGCCGCAGAGTGTCTCCAA
>CAYPJK010000245.1:4141-5237 GCA_964411025.1 uncultured Nevskia sp. | reverse complement strand
TTCCGCAACACCGTCGTGGTGATGACCTCGAATCTCGGCTCGCAGCTGATCCAGGAACTGATGGGCAACGCCGCGACGCGCGATGACTACGCAGCGATCAAGGAAGGCGTGATGAATGTCGTCGGCCAGCATTTCCGGCCGGAGTTCATCAACCGCATCGACGAAGCCGTGGTGTTCAAGCCGCTGGCGGCAGCGCAGATCCGCGCGATTGCCGGCATCCAGACCGCGTACCTGAACAAGCGGCTGGCCGAGCGGCAGATCGGCATCCGGTTCACCGATGCGGCGCTGGAGAAGCTGGCCGAGGGCGGCTACGACCCGGTATACGGGGCGCGGCCGCTGAAGCGGGCGATCCAGACGCGGGTCGAGAACCCGCTGGCGAACCTGATCCTGAACGGCTCGTTTGCCGCCGGTGACACCGTGCTGGTCGACGCCGGCCCGTCAGGCCTGGTGTTCAACCACGGCTGAGGCACGGCCGATCGCGAAGGTCCGGCGGCCGACCTTGGCGATCGGCAGCGGTATTCAGGTCCGGCCGCGTCCCTCGCGGTCGGGCCGCTCGGCCGCTGCCGGCTCGGCGAAGTCGAGCCGGGTGAATGCCTCGGCGGACGCAGCCGCCGGCAGGCTGCGCGCCACCACCACGCCCGGCAGCGGCTCCGCCGATGCGCCGGCCGGCAGCCGACCCAGCAGTTTCAGCGACAGCAGCACGCCCAGCGCGCTGGTCAGCAGCACGCTGCCGATCCACAGCGACAGCGAACCGAACAGGCCGGCCGCGCCAGCCGCCGGCGTGCCGGAGGCTGAAGCATTCGGTGCGGTGGCTGCCGGCATCGCGACCGCACCGATCGCCGCCGGCAGCAGCCGCGCGCCCGGCGCGATCACCGGGTCCGTCATCGGGGACGACGCCGCCGCTGCCGAACCGGCCAGGGCCGCGACCGGCATGGCGCCAGCCGTCGGGCCCGGCCCCTGCTCACACCGGACGTGCACCACGGCGGGAATCGAACGGTCCGCCAACGCCGGGCCGCCCCCGCGTTGCGGCTGCGCGCCCTTGGGCAAGGTGGTCCACAGCGCGCCCTTCGACCCCGAGAAGCTCGAGACCGTCGCC
>CAYPJK010000245.1:0-4131 GCA_964411025.1 uncultured Nevskia sp. | reverse complement strand
GCGCGGGAAGCGCAGCTCGGCACCGGCCAGCGGCTGACCGGCCACGCCGTCGAAGGCGCGCGGATTCAGCCAGCGCAGCAGCATCTCGACCAGGGATAGCGGAATCGTCGTCTGTCCACCGCGCGCGCGTTCGGCGAGGGAGGCCAGGGTGTCGCCGGCCGCAATCGGCAGCCGCTGCCAGCGATCGGCGCTGGACAGCGCCTGCTCGCGCAGCCGTGTCGAGGCAATGCGGTCCTGCTGCGCCACCGCCACCCCAGGCGCGGCCGCTTTCGGCACTGCCGCCGGCACGGCGGGCATGACCGCTTCGGCAGGCTGGCGCACGGCCGGAACCGACGCCGGCAGCGCTGCGGCAGCGCCTGGCGGCTTCGGCACCACGGTCTTCGGCGCGGTCGTTGACGCGGCCGGTGGCACCGGCGATGCGGGAGGAGCGGCGGGCGCCACCGTCGCCTCCGGCGGTGTCGCGGCTGGCGCGGGGTCAAACAGCAAGGTCAGTTCGCGGACCGCCTGGATGCGGCCATCACCGACTTCCACGCGCATCTGCAGCAGCGGTTCGTGGATGGCCGTATCGGCACTGATCCGCAGCACGTACTGGCCGCGCGGATCAAGCCGCCATTCACGGCGCAGCCGCCGGTCCAGCTCGGTTGCGACGGCCGGGTCGACGCCGCCGAAGCTGACGCCGACCTTGACCGCCGCCGGCTCGACACCGGCCGCATCGACCGGCACATCGACCCGCAGCGGCTCGAACAGCGGCGACAGCTGCCGCGGTTCGCCGATACCCAGTGCGGCGACGCCGCCGGCGGCAATCAGCAGCGCACTGGCAAGGGCGAGCAGCGCCAGCTGGGCCGGGCGGGCACCGCCGCGCTGGCGGCGCGCCGGGGCAAGGGAAAGGATCGGTGCGAGCGGGCTGGACATGCGGGTCCCCTTCGGACGGCCGGCGCCGGAACGGCGGGCCTGCGGTGGCGTCGGCGTGGTATCGCCGAATCGACCGGCAGCGTCAACAATCCGCCGTCATTCCGCCGCCAGCTTGCGCCGGGCCCTGAAAAAAGCCCGCAGCTGCTCGGCGCAGTCGGCTTCCTGCACGCCGCCGACCCAGGCCACCGCATGGTTCAGCTGCGGCCGGCCGATCAGGTCGTACACCGAGTGGACGGCACCCGCCTTCGGGTCCCGGGCACCGAAGACCAGCCGTCGCACGCGGGCATGGATGATCGCGCCGGCGCACATCGCGCAGGGCTCCAGGGTCACGTACAGCGTGGTGCCGGTGAGCCGATAGTTGCCGAGCGCCACGGCGCCGGCCCGCATCGCCATGATTTCGGCGTGGGCGGTCGGATCATGCAGCGCGATCGGCCGGTTCCAGCCTTCGGCCAGCAGCGCGCCGTCGGCCGCCAGCAGCACGGCACCGACCGGGACCTCGCCCTCGGCAGCCGCCCGTTCGGCCAGCTGCCGGGCGTGGCGCATCCAGTGGGCGTCGGTCTCGGCCTGGCGGGTATCGGCTTCGGTCAGGGGATGGGAGGGTGCGTGCATCACCGTATTGTCGTCGACCGGCTCAGGCGCGCTCCAGCAGCACGATCACTTCGTGGTGACGGGTCTGCGGAAACATGTCGAGCAGACGGGCCTGGCGCGTGCGGAACGACGGCATCAGTGCCAGGTCGCGGGCCAGCGATTCGGCGTTGCAGCTTGAATAGATCAGCCAGCGCGTGTCGACCGCCGCCTCCAGGTACCGGCTGAGCCGCTCGCCGATGCCGCGCCGCGGCGGATTGACGATCACGAGCTCGGCGGCTGCCGGCTGGCGCAGCGCCCAGTCGGTGGCATCGGCGCTGACGAAGTGAACCTCGCCAACCTCACGGCCGCTGGCGGCCAGCGCTTTCAGGCTCTGCACCGCGCTGGCGATCGCCTCGGCCTCCAGTTCGACGCCGGTGACCTCGCGGCCAGCGGCCGCCGCGTGCAGCGCAAAGCCGCCGACGCCGCAGTACAGATCCCAGACCCGCGCGGGCTGCAGTGCGTCGATCCAGCTCCGCGCCTGCGCGTACAGCGCGGCGGCGACGGCAGTATTGGTCTGGAAGAAGCTTTGCGGCCGCAGTTGCAGGCGGATGTCGTTGACCGTGATGCCCAGCCGATCCGCCGGGCTGAGCAGGATTTCGCGCGCGCCGTCGAGCACGGCCTTGTGCTCCGGCTGCAGGTTGACCGATACCACCTGCAGCTGCGGCAGCGCCGCCAGCAGCGACGGCAGGTGCTTGCGGATACGGGCGACGGTGGCCTCCGAACGCAGCACGAAGCGCAGCAGCAGTTGGCCATCCGGCGCTTCGGTGAGCAGCACGAACTTCAGCTCGCCGCGACGGCTGTCGAGCGCGTAGGGCGGCAATGCGGCGGCGGTGATGAACGCGCGGATCGCCGGGAAGCAGGCCTGCAGCGAGGATGGATAGAGCGGGCAATCGCCGAGATCCACGCCCTGCCCCGCCGCATCGCGGATGCCGAGCACCGGCGCATCGCTGCTGCCGCTGACCACCATCTTGGCCTTGTTGCGGAACCCGGCCGGCGGGCTTTCGACCGGCGCCAGCCAGTGCAGCCGATCCGGCCCGCCGAGCAGGTCCTGGCAGTGGCGCAGCTTGGCTGCCAGCTGGACCGGGTAAGGCTGCCCGAGTTCGGTGCAGGAGCGGCAGCGGTGGGTGTCGAAATGGGCGCAGTTCATCGTCCGGGGCGCAGGCAACGCGGCCGCACAGCATGACATCGGCACTGTCGCCGGGCGCGAACAGGCCGCGCCAGCAGCGTTGCGGATGCCGAGGTTCAGGGACAGCCCCTTGAGCCTGTGCCGTGCAGGCCCCAATCTTCTTCCAACACCTTTCAGCCACTGACGCCGTGACCGACTCATCGACCGCCAGCGCGCGCCGATCCGCCCTGTTCAAGGCCATTCTTGGCCCCGAAAAATCCTTCTACTGGCTGGCCGCGGTCTACAGCATCGCCACCTCGGTCCTCGGCTTGGCCGTGCCGCTGTCGGTGCAGGTGCTGATCGCCACGGTTTCCAACACCGCGCTGCTGCAGCCGGTGGTGGTGCTGGCGCTGATCCTGTTCGGCCTGCTCGGCATGTACGGCGTGCTGTACGTGGTGCAGGCGCACCTGATGGATCGGTTCGAGCGCCGCTTCTTTGCCCGCTACACGCAGGAGATCGTGCTGCGCAGCGTGCACAGCGCCGTCGCGCCTGGCCGGCGGATGAACCGCGAGGAACTGGCCAACCGCTTCTTCGAGATCGTCAGCGTGCAGCGCAACGTGCCGACGATCGTGCTGAACGGCTCGGCGATCCTGATGCAGGCGATCGTCGGCATCATCGTGGTGTCCGCTTACCATCCTGCATTCATGGTGTTCAGCGTGGTGCTGATCCTGATGGCCTGGCTGATCTGGCAGATCTGGGCCCATCGCGCGATCAACAGCAAGGTCTACGCCTCCAAGGCGAAGTTCAAGGTGGCGCGCTGGCTCGAGGAACTCGCCCGCGTGCACCCCTCGTTCCAGTCGACGCGCACGATCCGCTACGCCACCCACGAAGCCGAAGCGCTGATCGCCGGCTATGCCCAGGCCCACCGCAGCCACTTCGGCTACAAGCTGGCGCAGACGATCGGCTACTTCGGCCTGTATGCAGTCGCCAGCGCGGCCCTGCTCGGCGTCGGCGGCTGGATGGTGATCATCAACGAGATGACCCTGGGCCAATTGGTAGCGGCCGAGCTGATCTTCGCCGCCGTGTTCTATTCGCTGACCCGACTGCCGGCGCTGCTCGACAACTACTACGAGCTGTGCGCCGCAGTCGACAAGCTGGGCGAGTTCCTCGACCTGGAACTAGAGAACGCCACGCGCGGCGAACCGGTCCCGAGCGGCGCCGCCGGCCTGAGCCTGGAAGCCGCGACACTGGCGGTCAACGACGCGGAGGCGCGTTTCGACTTCACGGTGCCGGCCGGCCGCAAGGTATTTGTCAACTGCGAGGACGACGCGCTGCGCGAAGCGCTGCTGGCCGTGGTCCGCCGCCACCGCCCGCTGCTGTCCGGCCGTGTCCGGCTGGGGCCTGCCGAGCTGGGCGACATCCACCTGCACCGGCTGCGCGAGGCCGTGCTGGTGGTCGATTCCACCGAACCGCTGGAACGCTCGATT
>CAYPJK010000244.1:0-5249 GCA_964411025.1 uncultured Nevskia sp. | reverse complement strand
ATGAACATCCTGATCGCGCGCCGCGCCGTCACTGGCGCGGACTTCCCGACGATGCCGGAGCGCTGCCGAGGCTGACCTCGCGCTGATCGAAGCGGTGAACCTGGCGCTGGCGTCTGAGATGCAGCGCGACGCGCGCGTCGTCGTGCTAGGCGAGGACATCGGCCGCAACGGCGGCGTGTTCCGCGCCACGCTGGGCCTGCTCGACCGCTTCGGCCCGGCGCGCGTCATCGACACGCCGCTGGCCGAAATGCTGGTCGCCGCGATGGCGATCGGCCTGAGTACGCAGGGCATCCGCGCAGTGGCCGAAATCCAGTTCTCCGGCTTCCTGTATCCCTGCCTCGATCAGGTGGTGAACCACGCCACGCGCTACCGCAACCGCACGCGCGGCCGGCTCAGCTGCCCGCTGGTGATCCGCGCGCCGAACGGTGGCGGCATCCACGCGCCGGAGCACCATTCGGAATCGCTGGAGGCGACCTTCGCCCACCTGCCCGGCCTGAGAGTCGTCGCGCCGAGCAGCCCGGCGCGCGCCTACGGTCTGCTGCTGGCGGCGATCCGCGATCCCGACCCGGTGATCTTCCTGGAGCCGACGCGGCTGTACCGGCTGTTCAAGCAGCCGGTCGAGGACAGCGGCGAGGCACTGCCGCTCGACACCTGCTTCATCGACCGCTCGGGCAGCGACATCACGCTGGTCAGCTGGGGCGCGATGATGCACGACACCCGTCTGGCGGCCGACCGGCTGGCCGAGGACAGCATCAGCGCCGAGATCATCGACGTGGCCACGCTGAAGCCGCTGGATCTCGACACCATCCTCGAAAGCGTGGCCAAGACCGGCCGCTGCGTGATCGTCTCGGAATCCGCCCGCGCCGGCGGCTGGGCATCCGAGATTGCCGCCGGCCTGGCCGAACACGGCCTGCTCAGCCTGTTCGCGCCGGTGATGCGGGTCGCCGGCTACGACACGCCGATGCCGCTGGCCCGGCAGGAACGCGTCTACATCCCGGATGTCGGCCGCATCCTCCACGAGGTGCGCAAGGTGTTCGAGATGG
This sequence comes from uncultured Nevskia sp., assembly GCA_964411025.1. Taxonomy (GTDB): domain Bacteria; phylum Pseudomonadota; class Gammaproteobacteria; order Nevskiales; family Nevskiaceae; genus Nevskia. Next base: position 4,206 of record CAYPJK010000244.1, on the reverse strand, counting down.
CACCGCGCTGATCCCGCCACCGCGCCTGTCGCAACCACACCTTTTCGAGACCGCGAACATGCCCATCTTCAAGCTCCCCGACCTCGGCGAAGGCCTGCAGGAAGCCGACATCCGCGAGTGGCACGTCAAGGTCGGTGACCGGGTCGCCATCGACCAGCCGCTGGTCGCCGTCGAGACCGCCAAGGCGGTCGTCGAAGTGCCGAGTCCGCAGGCTGGCGTCATCGCGCGGCTGCACGGCGTGGCCGGCGACACCATCGAGGTCGGCAAGCCGCTGGTGGAATTCGAAGGCGATGCCGCGTCCGCAGCCGGCGACGTGCCGGCTGCCGACCAAGGCGGTGCCCGCAGCGGCGCGATCACCGACACCGGCACCGTGGTCGGCGCAATGCGCGCCGGCAGCGACGTGGTTGCCGAAAAGGCCACCCTGGTCGGCGGCAACGGCACCGGCCTGAAGGTGATTCCGGCGGTGCGGGCGCTGGCCCACCGGCTCAACGTCGACCTCAGCATCGTCACGCCCAGCGGCCCGGACGGCATGATCACGGCCGCCGACGTGCAGCGCGTGCACCGGGTGCTGACCGATGTCGGCCCGCTGGAAAAGCTGAAAGGCCCGCGCAAGGCGATGTCGCGGGCGATGAGTCAGGCCCGCGACGAGGTGATGCCGACCACCGTCACCGACGACGCCGTGCTCCATGCCTGGACCACGCCGCAGGACCTCACCGTGCGGCTGATCCGCGCGCTGGTCGCCGGCGTGCAGGCGCAGCCAGCGCTGAACGCCTGGTACGAGGCCAGCGAGATCGGCCGCCGCGTGCTCGACAAGATCCATCTGGGCGTCGCCGTCGATACGCCGGACGGCCTGTTCGTCGCCGTGCTGCAGGACGTCGCCAGCCGCAGCGCCGAATCGCTGCGCAGCGGCCTGCAGAACATGAAGGACGCCGTGCGCTCCCGGAACGTCCCAGCCGAGGAACTGCGCGGCTACACGATCACCTTGTCGAATTTCGGCCGCTTCGGCGGCAAGTACGCGACGCCGGTGATCCTGCCTCCGACCGTCGCCATCGTCGCGGCAGGCGCCATCCGCGACGCCGTGGTGCCGGTCGACGGCCAGATCGCGATCGCCCGCGTGCTGCCGCTGTCGGTGACCTTCGATCACCGCTGCGTCACCGGCGGCGAAGCAACCCAGTTCCTGGCGGCGATGGTGGCCGATCTTCAGCAGGCCCGCTGAGATCGCGGAACCGCCGGCTGCGCGCTCAGCGGCGCCAGCGCCGCACCGCCATGACGGCGAGGACCGTGCCGAGCAGTTCGCTGCCGGCCACCAGCGCCGACGACAGCACGAAGCGCGGGCGGAAAGCGCCGGGCGGCACGCACATGACGTTGTCGGGCGACACCAGGACGTAGTGATTGATCACGCCGAACAGCAGCGAGGCCAGCATCGCGGCGGTGTAGACGATGGCGGCGCCGCGCCGGGCCCGGGTCCAGAGCAGTGCAGTGGCCAGCAGGGGCAGCACGACGATGACGAGCCCGACGAAGATGGTCTGCAGGGGGCTCAGCGGGACTGGCACTGCCAGATGGGCGCTGCCATGCCAGAGCGCGATGCCGCAGTGGAGCACGGCGACGACGCTGAGGACGATGACGCGCTGGCGATCGCCGGCCGCCATGGCCCCGCCGCCGTCGGCCAATCCGCGCCGCTGTCCGTTGCCGCCGTGCGCGTCGATGCTGTTCATCGTGCTTGCTCCCCGGTTCGCCGATCGTCGGAGTTCGTCCCCGGCACGGCGTCTTGCCGGGGCGATGTCTGGAAAATGAATTCGCCGAACCGCATCACGAAGCGCTGCGCGGCCGTGGCCGCCCGGTGCGCGTGTCCGCTTTGGCCGCGCGCTTGCCGGTGCTGCGCGCCGCGCCATCGCTGGCACGGGCCTTGAGCCGCGCCTGCAGCCGGTCACCAAGCCAGACGCGGACCTCGCCATCGAGGCCGGCCGGCGCCTTGCGTGCCACAGTGCCGGCCAGATCGGCCAGCGAGGTACCGGCCAGTTCGTCGCGCATGCGCTGTTCGGCGCGCAGCATCACCGCGTGGATGGCGCAGACGCCCTGCGTCGACCAGGCGGGCGCCCTGCCCTTGAACAGCGTGCAGCGGCTGCGGATTTCCTGGCATTCGAACAGTGGCTTGCGGCCTTCGATGGCGTCGACTACCGCGAGCACGCTGATTTGCGCCGCCGGCCGGGCCAGTCGGTAGCCGCCGTGAATGCCCGGCGTGGCGCTGACGATTCCGGCCTTCTCCAGACGCGGAAAGATCTTGGCGACGAACGATGGCGACACCCCCTGCAGCTCGGCCAGATCGCGGCTGCTGGCCGCAGCGGCACCCGGCTCCGCCAGCCACAGCAGGCAGTGCAATCCGTATTCGACGCGGGTTCCGAGATGGGCCATAACGCGGACAATATTCGTCCGCGTTCAAACCGGCAAGCCTGCCGGACGTGACCTCAGTCGCCGAACCTGTCTCCCGCCGGATCGTCGGGCGGCTCGCCGTCTGGATCGTCGGCCATCGGCAAGCCGGCAGCATTGCGCAGGAACTGCCGCTCGTAATGGCGGTTGCGACGGCTGCGCTTGGCGTTGGCGCGCTTGTCCTGGCGCTTGTCGACGACCAGGTCGGCCAGCCCGCTCAGGTCATCGAGCGTGGCGATATCGGAAGGCGAACTGCGGCGCGGCATGACGCGGCGGCGGTCAGGCGATCGCGCGGCGCAGCCACTGCAGCAGCGCCGGCAGCGGCAGCGCGCCGGACTGCCGGGCGATCTCGCGGCCGCCGCGGAACGCGATCAGCGTCGGGATGCTGCGGATGTTGAAGCGGGCAGCGAGCGCCGGTTCGGCTTCGGTATCGAGCTTGGCCAGCCGCGCCTGCGGCTCGATCTCGGCGGCGGCGCGCTCGAAACTCGGGGCCATCGACAGGCAGGGACCGCACCAGGGCGCCCAGAAATCGACGATCAGCGGCAGTTCGCCGCGCGTCAGCTGGGCATCGAAATTGGCCGTCGTCAGCACCAGCGGGCGGGCGCTGAACAGCGGCGACTTGCAGCGGCCGCAGGTCGGCGCGTCCGCGAGGCGCGTCTCGGGAACGCGGTTGACGGCATTGCAACTCGGGCAGGTGATCAGCATCGGCGGAACGGGTGTGGGGCCTGACGGAAAGCTGGGACGATCCGCGCCGGATTAAAGCCCCGCGCGCATCGTCCCCCGGACCGCCGACCGACCGGCCGCCGCCTTCAGATGCCCTGGCCGCCAGACACCTCGATGCGCTGGGCATTGACCCAGCCATTCGCCGGGCCGAGCAGACTGGCGATCATCGGGCCGATATCGTCCGGCAGGCCGACGCGGCCCAGCGCCGTCATGCCGGCAAAGAACTGGTTGAAGGCCGGCGTGTCGCGCACCGCGCCACCGAAGAAATCGGTCTCGATCGCGCCCGGCGCCACGGCATTGACGGTGATTCCGCGGCTGCCGAGTTCCTTGGCCAGATAGACGGTCAGCACTTCGACCGCGCCCTTGGCCGCCGCGTAGACCGACCAGCCGGGCGCCGAGACGCGGGTCAGCCCGGACGACAGGTTGACGATCCGGCCGCCGTCGACCAGCAGCGGCAGCAACGCCTGGGTCAGGAAAAACACGCCCTTGAAATGCACGTTGACCAGCGCGTCGAACTGGGCCTCGGTGGTGTCCGCCACCAGCGCCACTTCGCCATGGCCGGCGTTGTTGACCAGATGATCGATGCGATCACGCTGCCAGGTGTCACGCAGCACGCTGCGCAGCTGTTCGACGAAAGCCGGAAAGCTCGAGACGCTGCCGGCATCGAGCGGCAGCGCCGCCGCCTTGCGGCCCATCGCGTGGATCTCGGCGACCACCGCTTCGGCCTCGGCGCGGCGCTGCTGGTAGGTGATGACGACATCGCCGCCGCCGCGGGCGACATGCAGGGCGGTGTTGCGGCCAAGGCCGCGGCTGCCGCCGGTGATCAGGGTGAGGGTCGGTTGGGACATCGGGGTTCTCCGGTCGCGCCGCCGGCAGGTCTGCCGGCCGCTGGATGGGGGTGCGGGGGTGCGGTGACGACCGCCTTGCAGGCCAGCGGCCACCGTCGTCACAGCTTGGCCAGCGCGGCGGCTGTCGTCGTTACCGGAAACTCGGCATCACTTGCCTGATCCTCCGAAATTGACTGCAACGTCATCCGCAGGCCGCTACCATCCGGCC
>CAYPJK010000243.1:4831-5256 GCA_964411025.1 uncultured Nevskia sp. | reverse complement strand
CGGCACGCCGACCACCTGCACGTCGGCTATCGCCGGATGGCGGTAGAGGAATTCGTCGATCTCGAGTGGATAGACGTTTTCTCCCCCGCGAATGACCATGTCCTTGATCCGGCCGACGATCCGGCAGTAGCCGGCCTCGTCGAGCGTCGCGAGGTCGCCGGTATGCATCCAGCCAGCGGCGTCGAGCGCCTCGCGCGTCTTCGCCTCGTCGCCCCAGTAGCCGAGCATCACCGGGTAGCCGCGCGTGCACAGCTCGCCGGTCTCGCCGCGCGGGACGATGCGGCCCTGGCCGTCGACGATCTTGACCTCGACATGCGGATGGATGCGGCCCACGGTGCCGACCCGGCAGTCGACCGGATCATCGACCGCCGTCTGGAAGCTCACCGGCGAGGTCTCGGTCATCCCGTAGGCGATGGTCACCTCGC
>CAYPJK010000243.1:0-4821 GCA_964411025.1 uncultured Nevskia sp. | reverse complement strand
GTTCATCCGGCTCATCACTGCCCGCATCACCTCGACCGGGCACGGGCTGCCGGCCATGATGCCGGTGCGCAACGACGACAGGTCATGCTCGGCGAAGCTCGGGTGATCCAGCTGGGCGATGAACATGGTCGGCACGCCATACAGCGCCGTGCAGCGCTCGCGGGCCACCGCTTGCAGTGTTGCCAGCGGATCGAAGGCCTCACCCGGATAGACCATCGCGGCGCCGTGGGTCAGCGCGCCGAGGTTGCCCATCACCATGCCGAAACAGTGATAGAGCGGCACCGGGATGCAGACCTTGTCGCCCGGCACCAGGCGGATGCCCTCGCCAACGAAATAGCCGTTGTTGAGGATGTTGTGGTGCGACAGCGTCGCGCCTTTCGGGCTGCCGGTCGTGCCGGACGTGAACTGGATGTTGACCGGATCATCGAACTGCAGCTGCTCGCCGATCGCCTGCAGCGCCTCAAGTTCCGCCAGCGATGGCGCGGTCATCAGTGCATCGAAGTTGAGCATGCCGGGGCTCACCTCGCTGCCCAGGCGGATGACCATCTGCAAGGCCGGCAGCCGCGCCGCCGCCAGTGCCCCCGGCGGACAGCGGTCGAGTTCCGGCGCCAGCTCGGCCAGCATCGCCAGGTAATCGCTGCTCTTGAAACGGCTGGCGCTGACGATGGCCCGGCAGCCGACCTTGTTCAGCGCGTATTCCAGTTCGGCGACGCGGTACGCCGGGTTGATGTTGACCAGCACGAGGCCGGCCTTGGCGGTCGCGAACTGCATCAAGGTCCACTCGACCCGGTTCGGGCTCCAGATGCCGATCCGGTCGCCCGGTGCCAGGCCCAGCCGGATCAGGCCGCAGGCCAGCCGGTCGACCTGCTCGCGCAGCTCGGCGTAGCGCAGACGCCGCCCCTGGCCGAGATCGATCAGGGCCTCGCGATCGGCATGCTCGGCGCAGATGGCGTCGAAATGGTGGCCGATGGTGGCGCCGATCAGCGGCACGGCGGAGGCGCCGTGGACGTAGCTCGACGGCGCGGAAGTGGATGCAGGGCTCATTGCCGCGGGTTCTCCTCGATTCGCCGGCAGGGGAATGCTTGCCTTCTTCGCGGCGGCCTGCAGGCGCGTCGCGCGGGTCACGACCTTGTAGCCGGAACGCCGGCGCCGGAAAAGCAGGGGCCGCGCCTTTCACATCCCTTCGACGCCACGCGGCGGCACAATGCCGACCCTTCGCGTTCCACGAACCCTGCCCGAGTCTTCCTGCAGCCGCCTGCTGCCCAGCCCGCCTTCCGTCATGTCCCGAAATCCCACGCTCGACATCCTGCGCGGTGCGCTGCTGATCCTGATGACCATGACCCACCTGCCGACCAAGTGGGCCGGCGTGCTGGATCAACCATTCGGCTTCATCTCGGCGGCCGAGGGCTTCGTGTTCCTGTCGGCGTTCCTGGCCGGCACCATCTACGTCAGCCAGCGCGAGGCCGGCGGGCATTCGACGGCGGTGCGCTGGCTGCTCAAGCGGGCGCTCCACATCTACCTGCTGCACGCGGTGCTGCTGGTGGTGGCGTTCACCGTGGTTGCCTGGGCCGCCGTGCGGCTGAACCGGCCGACCGTGCTGAACCTGCTCGGCTTCTACTTCGAACAGCCGAACCGCGCCGCACTCAGCGCCGCCGCGCTGATCTACCAGCCGCCACTGCTCGACATCCTGCCGATGTACGTGCTGTTCCTGCTGCTGACCATCCCGCTAATGAAGGCGGTCGAACGCCATGGCTGGCCGCGCGTGCTCGCCATCAGCGTGGCGATCTGGACGATGGCGCAGTTCGGCCTGCGCCGCGTCGTCTTCGAAGCCGTGGATGGCTGGTTCGGCTGGAATTTCCCCTACAGCGCGCTCGGCTCGTTCGACCTGCTGGCCTGGCAGCTGCTGTGGGTGCTCGGCCTGTGGTTCGGGCTGGTCGGCGTGCACCGCACGCGAGCGGCGGTCAACAACGGCGCCGCCGTGCTCAACGTGGCGCTGGCGCTGTCACTCGGCCTGCTGGTCTGGCGCCACGTCGGCGGTCGGCCCGGCTTCAGCGATCCGGCCACCAGCCTGTTCTGGATCGACAAGTGGACGCTGTCGCCGGTACGGCTGCTGAACCTCGGCGCCCTGCTGTGCCTGCTGGTCAGCCTGCGCCGGGAGATTGTCCAGCGGCTGCCGACGCGGTTGTTCGCGCTGCTCGGCAGTTCCTCGCTCTGGGTGTTCTTCGCCCACCTGCTGTCGATCCTGCTGATCCTGCTGGCGGTCGACGGCGATGCGCCGGCCGAAGGCGCCACAGGCATCGCCGTGCTGCTGGCCGGTTACCTGGCGCTGTTCTCGGCCGCCGCAGCGCATCGCCGCTGGCGAAACCTCAGGGGCGGCAGCTGAGGCCCTCGGCCTTCAGGCCATCCAGCATGCTGCCGACGAAAAGATCGCGGCCCTGCTGATCCATCGCCGCCAGCTGCTCGGCGTTCTGCCTGCGGAACTGTGACTTCATCGGTTCTTCCAGTTCGCGCACCAGATAGTCCAGATAGCAGTCCACCTGCCGATTGCCAGCGCCCTGCGGGCCACTGGCCTTGCAGGCGATGACCAGCGCATAGGTGGCATCGAGACAGATCGCCCGGGTTTCGCTGCGCAGCACGGCGCAGTCGGTCGAGCAATCCTTGATCGCGGCCTCGATGTCGGCATCGCTTCGGCCGCGGCTGCGCTCGCGCTGGATCACGCAGCTGGCGCTGAGGGGCCCGTAGTTCGCGCACTGGCTGCGACAGGCCTCGCGCTTCGACGAAAAGAACTCCGGACAGTCGCAGGCGCATGACGCGTCTGGCCCGGCCACCGCCGGCGGCATGCCACCAGACGCCAGCATCCACGCACCCAGGACGGACAGCACCCGGCGCTGCCAGCACCGGCTCAGTTGCGCTTCCTCCGCTCGATACCGGCCAGGCCGCGTGCCGAAAGACCAAGGGGCGGACAGTCGATGATCCGCTCCGCGATGCAGGTCTGCCCCTTGATCTGCACCGCCAGGTCCGGGCAGGTGGCGCCGTGAATCAGGTCGGGCGGCATGCGCTGCGTTTCGCCCGCGCGCAGCGACGAAACGGCGATCGGGAAATGCGCCTGCAGCGCCTCGCCGGTCGACGCCTTGAACACCGAGAAGCTCGTCATGAGCGTGGACAACGCCACCGCGCCCCGATTGCTGACCTCGAAGTGCAGCTGGCAGCCGTCCTCGGGCTGGCCGTTGGCACCTTCGGCGTCGGTTGATGCGGTACCGATGGCGACGATATCGACGCCGCTGCCGGCGATCGCAACAGCCGCCGGCAGCAGGCCGGCACCGACCACCATCATCACCAGCAGCCGCCGTGCTGCAGGGCGCTCAAAACGCAGGCTCATCCGGACACTCTCCAGGCAATGAATGGGATTCATGGCTGCGGCTCGGGCCGCGGCTCGGTCTGCGCCTGCACGCGGTAGCGCAGCTCGCCGCGTGCGCTCAGCAGCACGCCGTCGGCACGGGCGGCGCCGGGAGCGCGATGCAGATGCAGCAGCAGCGGATCGCCCTCATCGGCCGACACCGGCAGCACCGCCAGCAGGCTGTCGCCGCTCGGCATCGCCACCGCGCGCTGGCCACGGGCGCCAACCCACTCGCAGGGCGCTTCGAGCGGCTCCGGGCAGATCGCCCGGCCCGCCACCCAGTCGACGGCCAGCGCAGCATCGGCTTCCGCCTCGACATGCAGCCGCAGCAGTTCGGCACCGGCCCGCGTGCGCAGCCGCGGATCGTCACGGGTGACCGTCCAGTCGCCCTGCCAGGCCGCGCCTTGAGCGGCGCTGGCAGCGGCTGCGGTACCGGCCGGCAGCAGCATCGCGATCACCAGCAGCCGGCCGCAGGCGGGCGCCGACAAGCCGAACCAGCTCATCGGCCGGCCCACCCTGCGCGACGCCGGATCATCGGCAGCAGGCCGAGCAGCGGCAGCAGGCCGCCGGCCGCACCACCGCCGCCCGACGGGACCGTGACCGGTGCGCCGGGATCACGGATCACGCCATCGGCAACACCGTCGGCATCACCGGCCCCGCCATCGGTCAGCGCGAGACGGACCTGATTGCCGTTGATGACGGCCCGGTTGAACAGCACGCAGTCCGGCGTGCACTTCACGTAGCCATTCGGCGTGACCCCGGTCGGCAGCGTCAGCGTGACCTCGACACTGCCGCCAACCGGGATGTTGGTGATGTCGAAAGCGAGGAAATCCGTGACCGCCGTGAAACCCGCCGGCAGCACGGCCGGGCGCGCGGTCACGCGGGTGTTGACGACCGCACCGGCAGACGACACCAGCTGCACCGTTCGGCCGTCGGTCAGCGTGATGCTGCCGAGGTTGACCGGCGGCGGCGGTGGCGGGGGCGGCAGCGCATTGACGGTCAGCCGCGCCGTCGCCACCGCGCGGCCATCGCCGGGCCCGGTGCAGTCCAGCGTGAAATCGAGCGTGCCGACCGCGCCGCTCGGCAGCGGCACTGCAGTCATGCCGCTGGCGTCGATACCGAAGGGGCCGTCCACGATCAGTCCAGCAAAGCTGCCCTGACAGGCGAGGGCGTCGCTGGAACTCCACATCAGCAGCGGCGTTTCGCCGACCCGGATGCTCGGATTGACCCAGCTGGCCGACACCACCGGAATGATCGCGTTGACGGTGAGCCGGGCCGTCGTCGAGGCACGTGCTCCGCCCGGTCCGACGCAGCGCAGCGTGAAGTCGACCAGGCCGGCCGTGTTGAACGGCAACGAAACGGCCGGCATGCCGCTGGCGTCGACCCCGAACGGTCCGCTGACGATCAGCCCGGCCAGGCGCGCT
>CAYPJK010000242.1:0-5275 GCA_964411025.1 uncultured Nevskia sp. | reverse complement strand
CGGCCCGGCGTGGCGACGATGATGTCGACGCCGCGGCGCAGCTGGTCGATCTGCGGATTGATGCCGACGCCGCCAAAGATGACGGCCGTCTTGATCGACGGCAGATGGCGGCCGTAGGTACGCGCCGAATCGCCGACCTGGGCCGCCAGTTCGCGGGTCGGCACCAGCACCAGCACCTTCGGCGGCGCGGCACGTGCCGTGGTGGAAGCTTCGCGCGGCTGCGACGCGAGGCGGTTGAGGATCGGCAGGGTGAACGCGGCAGTCTTTCCGGTCCCGGTCTGGGCGGCGCCCAGCAGGTCACGGCCGGACACCACCACGGGGATCGCCTGAGCCTGGATCGGCGTAGGCTTTTCGTAACCCTCGTCGGCGAGGGCGCGCAACAGTTCCGGGCAAAGGCCCAATTCGGCAAACGACATGATTCAGACGACTCCTGAAGCCGCCACACCATAAACAGCCCTTGAGAGCTGCACGGCACCGGTTCAGGCAGTGGAAAAAGGGTTTCGAATAGCGCCGGCTGGCGCGTCGATGGTTTGCTACCGGAAGCTCTTGATAACGGCGCCTGGACAGGGGCCGGAGGGGGACTTCAAGCAGGGGCGCAACCGGAGCGCCTCACCAAACGCGGCGGAGTATACGCGATCAGTCCCGGCCACGCCGTCTGCCTGAGCGCCACCGATCCGCTGGCGACCGCCAGTGCGCCGATGCTTGCGCAGCAGCGGGCCGATGCAAACGCGCCGGGCGGTGACCACGCGGCCGGAAATCGGCCTCGCCGCCGCTGTAAAGACCGTTCATCCGCCGCACGCCACAGCTCGACGGGCCGCGCTTCGACCGTCGTCGCGACGACCGCACCGTTCATCGAATCGCTGCTGCGGAGGCGGCGTTCACTTCCATAATCCTGCCGATGTCATCGAGATTCCCTCCTTCTGCGGTGGCGATGCGGATGGTTCGCCGCCGTCCGCCCTCTACCGAAGCATCGCGCCGATGACCGCTGGCCTCCTCTCCGTCTGCCTTCGTCACTCCGGCGCTTGAACAACCCGCTCTACTTCGGCTCGGCCAGCCAACCGCTGTTCGGCATGCTGCATCGCCCGCAAGGCGCGCTGCGGCAGACCGGCATCGTGCTGTGCCCGAGCTGGGGCACCGAAGCGCTGCGCAGCTATCGTGGCCTGCGCCAGCTGGCGCAGGTGCTCAGCCAGAGTGGCTTCCCGGTGCTGCGCTTCGACTACAGCGGCACCGGCGATTCCGGGGGCGACGGACGCCGGGCGGGCGTCGCGACCTGGCTGGATGACCTGCGCGAGGCGGCAGCGCTGCTGCGAACCGAAACCGGCGTCACCGGCCTGTGCCTGACCGGCCTGCGCTTCGGGGCGCTGCTGGCCCAGGAGGCGGTGGCCAGCGGCGCGGTCAGCGCCCAGTCCGTGGCGCTGTGGGACGCGCCGCCAAGCGGCGAGGTGTTCGTCGCCAACCTGCAGCAGATGGATCAGGCGTTCAACGAACAGTTGGCGCAACGGCGCAAGTTGCGCTCCCAACTGGCAGCGCCGGCACGCGACGAGCTGCTCGGCCACGACTGGCCCGACGGCCTCGACGCCGACATCGCCCGCCTGCCCGGCCTGCGCAGGGACCTGCCCGGCCGGGTGATCTTCGTCAGCCGCGACCGCACGCCGCCCGACAGCGTCGAATCGATCCGGCTGCCGGATGCCGGGCACTGGAGCGATGTCGATCGCATCCACGCACCGTGGCTTCCGGTGGCCTCGTTCCGCATCGTCAGCCAGCGGCTGGCCGACGGGCTGCCATGAACGAGCGGGCCATCTCCTTCGGCGAAAGCGGCGCGCTGTTCGGCATCCTCGGCGCGCCGGAGGTGCCCGATCCGGCACGACCGGCCGTGCTGATCCCGAACACCGGGCTCACCCACCGGGTCGGCCCCGGACGCATGCACGTCGAACTGGCGAGGGCGCTGGCGGCGGCCGGCGTGGTGTCGCTGCGACTCGACAACGCCGGTCTCGGCGACAGCGAAGTGGTGCCGGGGCGCCAACCGGCGCTGTCTGCGCTGGACCTGTGCGCAGCGATGGATGCACTGGATGCCCGCAACATTGCCAGCGGCTACGTGGTGATCGGCAGCCACACGGGTGCCCACGACGCCCACCAGGCCGCACGTATTGATCCGCGCATCGTCGGTGCCGTGTTTGTCGATGGCTACATCCACGGCACGCCGCGCGTCTGGCTGAACCGACTGCTGGGCCGGCTCCGCGATCGCCAGCGCGGCGATGCCGAGCGGTCCGACCTGCACCTGAGTCCGCGCTCCGGCGATGCGCTGCATGCCGCCGTCGATGCCGAGATCCGCTGGTTCGACACGCCGTCGCATGAGCGGATGGAAGCTGACCTGTTCGAATTCGTCCGCCGCCAGCTGACGCTGATGTACATCTACACCGGCGATGTCGAGCGCGACTACCAGTACGCCGCCCAGCTGATCGATGCCTTTCCGCTGCTGCGCAGCTACCGTCGGCTGACCTTGCGACACATCCCCGAAGCTGACCATCGCTACAGCCGGCGCAGCACCCGGGAAGCGATGATCGACGTGCTGGTCGACTGGACGCTGGGAATCAGCGGCCGGCGAGCAGGCTGAACAGCAAGCCGTCCTGACGCCGCCACTGGCCACGCCAGGCTCGGCCAGCCAGCGCGGCGCGCGCCTTGTCAGACAATGCCTCGACGGTGAATCCGGCTTGCAGCGGCGTGGCCTGACCGGGCTCGAAATGGATCGCCACCTCGTCGAAGGCCAGATAGATGCCGCTCAGCGGATGCACGCACTTGTGCACGCACTCCTTGGCGGCAAAGGCCGGCAGCGACCACTGCGCCAGCCCGCCCGGCAGCGCCGCGAAGCGGGCGCGCTCCGGCTCGGCCAGCACATAGGCCGCCGCATCGTCGGCCAGCGCGCGGTCGGTTTCGACATCCACCCCCAGTGCGGCCCAGTCGCGGCGGTCGGCGACCACGGCCACGGCTGCATCCGGGCAATGGGAGATGCTGCCGACCACGCCGCCCGGCCACAGCGGAGCGCCCTCGTTACCGCGCAGCAAGGCATCGACGGGATGACCCAGCGCCGCCAGCGCCGCATGCGCGCAGGCGCGACCGGCCGCGAAATGGGCGCGGCGGCGCGGCGCCGCATCGACCACCAGCGCCTGCTCCAGCGGATGCAGCGCCGCTGCGTGCGCCGGCTGCGGCAGCGCCGTCCAGCGAAGCAGCGTGCCGGGGAACCCTGGCAGCGACTGCGGCGCCGCAGCAGCCTCGCTCACCGCCGTCGCTCAGTGCCGGCGCAGGAAGTCGAGCACCGCATCGGCGAAACGAGCCGGTGCTTCCAGATTCATGAAGTGGCCGACCTCCTCCAGCCGCACCAATTCATAGCCGGCACTGAACAGATGCTCGGAATCGGTGAACGACTGCGGCAGGATGCAGCCGTCGTTGGCGCCATGGATCACCCGCGCCGGCACAGCAATCGGCTGCAGCAGGAACTGCCAAGCCACGCGCGTGAACAGCTGGGCCGGCAGCGCGCGGTAATAGCCAATCGCCGCCTTCAGCCGTTCCGGTTCGGCGAAATTGGCTTTTAGCGGTACCAGGTAGTCATCTCCCGGAATCCAGCCGGGAGACCAGCTACGCGCCAGATCGACCAGCCAGGCGAAATCGTCTTCGCGAATCTTGCGCTCCGGCCACAGCGGCAGCTGGAACTTGAAGATGTAGTGGGAGGCCACCAGCTGGGCCCGCGACGGCCGCAGCAGAAAGCGACGCAGATGCGGCACGGCGGCGGTGACGATGGCCCGCACGCGATCAGGCCGCAGCGCCGCGGCCGCATAGGTGGCCACCGCGCCCCAGTCGTGGCCAACCACGAAGGCGCGGTCGACGCCGAAGTGCTCGATCAGCGCCAGCACGTCCTGGCCGAGCGTGGCGATCGAATAGTCCGGCCGCTCCGGCACTTCGGTCGGCGCGTAGCCGCGCATCGACGGCGCGATCGCCCGGTAGCCGGCGGCGGCCAGCCGGTCCAGCAGGTCGACGAAGCTCCAGGCGGTATCGGGGAAGCCGTGCAGCACCAGCACCAGCGGTGCGTTGTCAGGATCAACGGCCGGCCGGGCTTCGAGATACGCGAACTCGATGCCGTTGGCCTGGATGTAGCGCAGCGTCGGCGTGGCGGCCGGCACCAATTCGAGATCGGTGGTCATGTGTCGCGATTCGGGGCTGAACAGAGCGGATCAAGCCTCTAAACTACCCGATCAAGACCAACACAGGTGTGCCGTGGAACTGACCCTCGACAAGCTGAAGTCGCCCGAGCACTGGCTCGCCTTGGGCCTGCCGGTACTGCTGAAGGTCGCGATCGCCATCCTGATCTTCTACTTCGGTCGCTACGTGGTGCGCGCGGCGGTCGGCGTGCTGCGCAACGTGCTGCAGCGCAGCCGGGTCGACGTCACGCTGACCGGCTTCCTGTGCAACGTCGCCTACGGCGTCGGCTACGCGATGGTCGTGATCTCGGCCCTCGGCCAGATCGGCATCAATACCAACTCGATGGCGGCGGTGGTCGGTGGCGCGGCGCTGGCAGTCGGCTTGGCCTTGCAGGGCCAGCTCAGTTCGTTCGCGGCCGGCGTGCTGCTGATCCTGTTCCGGCCGTTCAAGGTCGGTGATTTCGTCGAGGCCGGCGGCGTCAAGGGTACCGTCGAGGAAATCAAGATCATCCACACGATCCTGCGCACCTCGGACAACCAGGAAGTGATCGTGCCGAACAACGCGATCACCACCGCCACCATTACGAATCACACGGCGCGCAGCACGCGACGTCTCGACATCACCATCGGCATCGACTACGACGCCGATCTCAAGCAGGCCAAGGCGATTCTCGAAGATCTGCTGCGCCAGCATCCGCAGGTACTGAAGGACCCGGCACCGGTCGTCCAGGTAAGAGCGCTGGGCGCCAGCTCGATCGACTTCGCGGTCTGGCCGTGGGCGGCCACCAGCGAGTGGTTCTCGGTGCAGTGCGAACTGCTGGAGCAGATCAAGCTGCGCTTCGACGAAGCCGGCATCAGCATTCCGTTTCCGCAGATGGACCTGCACCTGCGCGACACCCGCAGCGCCGGCGAGCAGACCACGCTGCAGGTCGAAAACCGGATCTGACTCGACTGCCTCGCCGGTCAACACGCACCACACCCCGACAGGCGGCCACGAAAAAGCCCCGGCGCGCGCAGGCGTGCTGGGGCTTTTTCGTGGCGACTACGGCGGACTACTTGGCCTTCTTCTTGGCCTGCGTGTC
>CAYPJK010000241.1:0-5294 GCA_964411025.1 uncultured Nevskia sp. | reverse complement strand
CCGAGTTCGTCACCTATTCGACCTACGGGGCCGAGGGCGACACGCTGAAGCTCGATATCGATTCCAAGACCCATCCGGCTTGGACCGGCGGCGGCCAGCATCTGACCGATCGCGGCGGCCGCCTCACCCGCTTCAAGCGGAAATATGAGGGCTTCCTCAAATAAGCCTAATCGGCATTCGGCCCGAACGCCGCATGCAGGCGCTGCGACCAGACCTCGTGATCGTGGGTGATGATGGTCGTCGAACGATCGAGACGGCCGGTATTGAAGTTGAAGCTGTAGTCGTCGGAATCGACATACGAACGATCGGCCGTGTACCAGGTCGAGTCGCTGACCAGCCGCCAGTGATCGCCGAGCTTGTAGTCGGCGCGGGCGCGCAGCCACAGCGTTTCCGTGCCGAGCGCGCCGTCGGTGGTGTCGTAGTTCGAGCGGCGGATCGCGCGGTCCAGCACATAGCCGGCCGAACCGGACACCAGGCCCGACGGCCGCCGCGCGGTGCCGGCGCCGACCAGCGGCGTGCCGTAGTACGCGGTCTGGAACGAATCCTTGTAGTAGTCCGCCGACAGCGCGATCGACAGCCGCTCGGTCGGCTCGATGCGCGCCGAGACCAGCCCGCCGAAGGTCGTGGAATCGGTGTCGTCGATCCAGCCGCTGGAGCGGCTGTAGGAGAAATCGGCACGGCCCGCGGCCTTGTCGCCGAGCGGCTGGTTGACGTCACCGGCCAGCCGCAGCGTGTCCTGGCTGCCATAGCTGGAGAGCAGCTCGCCGAAGGTCTTGCCGAGCACCGCGCTGCGCGGCACGAAGTTCACCGCGCCCGCCAGCGCGCCTTCGCCGGACGTCACCGAGGCCGGGCCCTTGATCACTTCGACCCGCTCGTAGTTCCACGAATCCCAGTTGCGCACGCCGACATCGGAGTTCGCCAGCCGCACGCCGTCATAGAGGTAGTTCACAGCGCGGTGGAAGCCGCGCACCGACAGCGCGCCGACCGAGCCCGGCAGGTTGCCGGACGCGACGCCGGGCGCGGCGTTGAGCGCATCGATGGCGGTACGCACGCCTTGTTCCTCGATATCGGCGCGCGTGAGCACGTCGACAATCGCCGGCGTTTCGCGGTCGCTCAGGCCCAGCCGCCCGGCCACTTCCGGCGCGCGGCTGCGCTCGCCGCTGACCACGACCGGTTCCAGCGTCGCCGGCGCTTCCGTCTTGGTGCCGTCGGCCGAAGTCTCCTTGACGACATCGGCGGCAATCACGGGACTGGCGAAGGCGAGAATGCCGAGGCTGATGGCGAGACGGTGACGGTGATGCATGGAGGACTCCCGGGGTTGTTCTTGTGGTGGATGCAATCGGTGCCTGCTATCGCTCAGGCGGCACGCCGCCACGGCAGCCGCCGCAGCGCGAAATCGAACAGCAGGACCGCCACGAGGCTGGCCCCCATCAGCGGGAACAGCAGGCCCAGCACGGCAGCGATGACGACGACACCGGCCTGGCTGCGGTAGCCCTTCGGCAGGCTCGGCGCACCGAGGCCGCCCGCGGGACGGCGCTTCCACCACATCACCGTGCCGGTGACCACGGTCAGCACGGTGAGCCCGCAGACCAGCACGCAGAGCAGCTGGTTGAGCAGGCCGAACTGGCGGCCGAGGTGGATTTCCACGCCCCACTCGACGGCGCGGCCCAAGGGGCTGTAGCGGTCGTAGCCGATGTCGTCGAGCACGCGGCCGTCGGCCGGGTCGAGGTACACGGTGCGCTGGGTGGTCGCGCCGCCGGGGATGTAGCTCAGGTGCCAGACGCTGCCGGGCGCACTCGGGTAGATCAGCCGCAGCCCCGGTGCCAGCACGCCGCGTTCGCGGGCGATCGCTTCGACTTCGGCGACGCCGATCCGCGCCGGCCCGCCCTGCGGGGCGGCGTCGTGGCGGATCGTCCACGGAATGCCGGTGTCGCTGCTGGCCGCCGCAGCCGCTTCGGCGCGGTGCGCGGCGTGCGGATCGGCCGGTGCGGCCTTATCCAGGGTGGGTGCGGCGACAAAGTTCGGCGTCGGCGCGGTCAGGTGCGACACGGTGCCGAGACGGGCCAGCTGGCCACCCCAGAACCCCGCCCAGGGCAGGCCGCTGAGCAGCAGGAAGGCGACCGCCAGCGCGTTCCACATCGCCGGCACGGCGTGCAGATCGCGCCAGAACACGCGGCCTTTCGCGTTCAGCCTCGGAATGAAACTGCCAAGCAGACGGTCGCCCTGGTCCGGCCACCACAGGTACAGCCCGGTGACCAGCAGCACCATCGCCCAGCTGGCCGCCAGTTCGACCAGCCAGTCGCCCACGTCGCCGAGCAGCAGCTCGCCGTGCAGCGACGACACCACGTTCATCAGCTGCCAACGGGTCTCGACCGCGCCGCGCACGGCGGCGCTGCAGGGCGCGACGAACACGTTCAGCGCGCCACCCTGCGGCGGCTGAACGGTCCAGATCGCGGCCTGCGTTGCACGGGCCGCCACCGTGTAGCGCCGGACCGATGCGCCGGGATGCGCCGCCAGTACGGCGGCTTCCTGCACCGCCGCCGGCAGCGGCGTGGTGCAGGCCGGCGTCTGCAGCAGGTCGCGGTACCACCAGGCTTCGATCTCGTCGTCGAAGGTGTACAGCGCGCCGGTCACCGCCAGCATCAGCAGGAACGGCACGACAAACAGGCCGGCGTAGAAGTGCCAGCGCCAGACCGCGCCGTACAGGCCACGGGCGCGGGCGCCGTCGGCGGTGCTTTCGATTGCGGTCATGGCGCGGCCCTCGGCGTCAGTAGCGCCAGCCGAAGCGCGCGAACACCGTGCGCGGATCGCCCGCGTAGACGAAGTTCGAGCTGCCGGTGGCGGTGAAGTAGCGGTTGTCGGTGAGGTTCTGGCCGTGCAGGTCGACGCTCAGCTCGCGCCACGTCCAGTGCAGGCCGACATCGAGCGTTCCGTAGTCCGGCAGTTCCACGGCGCTGGTGTTGGTCAGGTTGCGGCTGCCGACGTAAGCGCCGGTGACGCGCAGGCTGACGGTGCCGAACTTCGGTTCGAACCAGGCCGCAGGCAGCCGGGCTTCGACGCTCAGATTGCCGCTGTGCAGCGGCGTGTCGCCGAGCCGGCGGCCGCTGTCGTCGGCATCGCCCCGCACGACGGTCGCGCCGAGGTAGGCATAGCCGCCGCTGAACTGGATCAGCCGGGTTGCCTGCCAGGCGCCTTCGAACTCCACGCCATCGACGCGAACCAGGCCGGCCTGGGTGAACAGGTTCGGATCCACGGCGTCCGGCACCACGAAGTTCTTGCGCCGGGTGCGGAAGATCGCCGCGCTGGCACGCAGGGCGTCGCTGGCATAACGGACGCCGGCCTCCACCTGATCGGATTCCTCGGGCTCGGCGACGTTGCCGCTCGGCGTGCGCGAGCCGGCATTGGCTTCCAGATCGAAGCCGGTGTTGTAGCCGGCGTAGACCGACCAGCGATCGTCGAAGCGGAAGGTGCTGCCGAGCTGGAACGTGGTGGCGGCCTGGGCCGTGGAATCGGCCGCGCCGTTGAAGATGTTGTCGGCCAGGATGCGGGTCTGGCGCACGGCACCGGTGACATCCCACTGGCGGCTCAGCGCCAACGTGTCCTGAACGTAGAACGCCAGCGTGTCGATGTTCTGCACCGAGTGGAACGCGAAGGTTCCGGCCGGAGCGACGCTGTCGTAGGTGTAGACCGGGTTCAGCACGTCGATGCTGCCGACATTGCTCAGATTGAACTGGGTGAACAGGCTGCGTTCCAGGTTCTGTTCGATGCCGGCCAGCAGCCGGTGCTCGAAGCCGAAGGTGTCGAAGCGGCCGGCGAGATCGAGCTGGAACACCGAGTAGCCGTCGTTCTCGCGGCCGTCACGGCCATTGCGATTGATCACCGTCGGATTGCCGGCCTGCGGCGCCAGCACGCGGATCTGCTGCAGATCGGTGTTGAAGCCGGAGTACTGGGCGCGCGGCGTCAGGGTCCAGTCGTCGGACAGCTGGATGTCGACCCAGGCCTGCACCAGCGGCGCGTAGGCGTTCAGCGTGGTGAAGTTCGGCTCGCCAAGGAACAGGCCACGGCGCAGTTCGGCAACGCCGTTGCTGACCAGCGTGCCGGTCACCGGCAGGCCCGGGTTGTTCGCGGTGTTGCGCTGGTGCCATTCGGCGTTCAGGTGGGCGGTCACCGCATCGAGCGGCTGCCACGACAGGCCGAGCGCGACGTTCTCGCGGTTCAGCTTCTGGAAATCGGTGTAGGTGTTGCTGCGCTCGATCTCGCCGGTGACCCTCGCGTACAGACGCTGTTCGCGGCTGATCGGCCCGGTGACATCGGCGGCCAGCGTCTTCTGGTCGAAGCGGCCGAAGCTGGCATTGCCCGACGCGTCGAACTGCGCCTGCGGCGTCTTGGTGACGATGTTCAGCAGGCCGCCGACCGCCGACTGGCCGTACAGCACGCCGCCCGGCCCCTTGAGCACTTCGATGCGCTCGATGTTCGAGATCGCCGAGGCATCGACATCCTCGAAGTAGCGCTGGCGCAGGCCATTGCGCTGCTGGTCGGCGAGGAAGCCGCGGATCTTCAGGCTGAAGCTCTGGTAGCGGGCAACGCGCGGATTGCCGACGTTGGCTGACGGCACCGCGCGCAGCGCATCGCCGATCGAGCGCACGCCGCGTTCGTCGAGATCGTCCGCCGACAGCACCTGCACGCTCTGCGGCACGCGCTCCAGCGGCAGGCCGCTCTTGTTGCCGACATTGACTGCCGGCGGCTTCAGGCTTTTGACGCCGGTGACTTCGACGCCATCGAGCGTGACCGGGTCATCGGCGGCCTGGGTGGCGGCCGGCGCGCTGGCGCCTTCGTCGGCCGCTTGGACCGCAGTGGCGGCGCTGCCGAGCGCCAGCAGCAAGGACAGCGCGGCGGCCTGCCGCGTGGGGGTGAAGGTGGTGAATCGGGTCATGCGGAACTCCGGGAATTCAGGGGAAGCGGGCGTGCATCGGCATCGCGCGGGGCCGCTCAGGGCGGCGCGTCGGCGATCCGGGTCAGCACCAGGTGGTGGGCTTCGTCGTCGTGACGGCGTTCGCCGTCATCCACGCCGGGCGCAGCCGCGACGGCGAACGCCGCCAGCAGCAGCAGTGCGCAGGCGCGCAGCACAGGGAGGGACATCGAGGGTTGTCCGTGTCGGTAACAGGCCCGTGACCGGGCCGGCAGGCCGCGCGCCGGTCCGGCAAGGACCGTGGTGCGGCCGTCGTATCAGCCTTGCAGCGGCAGTACGGCGAGCGACAGCGGGGGGCCGCGCGATGGCGGCAGACGGTGCAGCA
>CAYPJK010000240.1:1639-5295 GCA_964411025.1 uncultured Nevskia sp. | reverse complement strand
GGCGGCGCCAGCCGCCGCCAGGGTCGCGCCATCGCCAAGCACCAGCCGACCAACCAGCTCGTTGGCCGTGTCTCGCTCGGACTGCTCCCAATCGATGGCATAGGGTCCATTGCCTTTATTTGTGGTGCGGCCGCTAACCCAGGTCACAACGTCGGCGGCGAATCCGCGAACGGTGGGCGTGATGATCGCTACGCTGCGGCCACGGCTGTACCAGCCCAACTCGTTGGCCAGAAAGGTGCCGGCCAGCGGGGCCCTGGGGGTCAGCTTGATATTGAACTCTCGCGCAATCGCCGGTGCCGTTCCGGCACGGATGGCGTTCGCCGCGTCCAGCAATCCCCGCACGTTGGTGCGCTGCGGCGTGTTCAGCTCCTCGACTTGGGCCTCCCTGACGAGCCAGTCACAGGCCGGATTCGGCCGAAGTGTCGAATCCAGGCACTGGAACTCATCCGCGGCAACGAACAGGTCCAGGCGCACAGCAAGCGCGCGAATGATACGCAGACGACTTGGGGTGAGGTCTTGGGCCTCGTCCAGGACCAGTTTCGGGAATGTGCGCGCAACCCAACGCACCACCGCATCGTGCTCAAGGAGGGCGGCGGCAAGATCGCACACGGCGTTGAAGTCGGTTACGTCGGGTAACGCGATTCCGATGTGCGCGGCAAGGGCCTGCCAGCGCCGCACGAGCCTCAAGGCGAAGCTGTCGACCGTGGTGCACTCGTACCGGGCTTCCAGCGCCTGGATCGCCCGCAGTCGCCCATCAATTCGGCGCCGGGACCCGTGCATGAAGGTCAGCGCAAGCACCAACTGGCCGTCGCTCAACGGCGCCGACTGCAGGCTACCCGCCAGTTCCTCCATCAGCCGGTGTGTCTTGCCAAACCCGGCGCCCCCGGTGAACGCGCGAATGGTCACGGCTGGAAGATCAGCACCCCGGCATTGGCCGTGAACCTCGGGGTCGCAGCCCCAGAGCAGGCCAGCGAGATGGCACCGAATAGGTCCGCGGCGCGGGCGGCGCTGGCAGCGTTGTTGGCAATTGCATCGGCAATGGCTTCATACAGAACGATGTCCATTTTCTTCGCCTTGAGTCTCTCAACAACATCGGCTGCGTTGGCCGGCCGAAGCGGGTCGATGAGAGCCCGGATGGCTGCCACGACATTCGCTTCATCCGCCTGAAGGATCCACCCGACGGCATCTTCCAGCATCCAGCCGTCCGGCCAGCTCAGGATGGCAGCGGGGGCTGGGGTCGCGGCAACCAGCTGTTGAGCGTAGCGTTGCCCCTCCCCATCGCCGTCGACCAGGCAACAAGCACGCGGGTGGACCCGACTCAGCATCGCGTGCGTCTCGACCACTTTGGCGTCTTCGGTGGGCACAACGCCGACTTCCAAGCCGAACGGGCACTGCATCGCAGCATTCCACTCCTGCTTGAGCATCAGGGGACGGAGAACCGTGCGCAGCAGGTAGTATTCGGAGCGCCCCTCGGGAATGAGCACTGCCAAGTGCTGTAAGGCAGCGATCACTTCGGGCCGGCTTTGCTGGAAGAACTTACGGATCCAGTTCTGGGCCGTAGCCGGAACAGGGGCTTCAAGGAAAGGCTCGGCCGACAGTCTCCCATTCTGGTTGCGCAGTATCAGCACGGAGGTCGGATCTGCCGCAGCGGCGATATTTGGAGAATGCGTGGTAACGATGGTCTGGGTCGACAAGGCCTGGATACGGTGTACTAACTCCTGCTGACTCGATGGAGGCAGGTGCAGTTCGGGCTCCTCCAACATCATCAGGAAGCCCTCTCCCGCATTCGCCCGTATCCGACCCAATTCCAGCAGCAGCAACACACCCTGTAACGACACAAGACCGCTGCCCTGCCGGGCCGCCGGGACGCATGGGCCGCCGGCAACGGCGAAATGTGCCACCACGGAGTCCATGACGGAGCGGCTATCCGTGCTGGTCACGCGCAGCTTGATCTCCGGCGCGCCCGGCACGTAGCGGGTGATCTCGACATTGACGTGCTCGATCAAGGTCCGGATCGCCGGATCGACCTCAATCGGGGCGGCTGGCTGGCGAAGCCGGTCGCGTTCAGCCAGAACCGCTGCCGAAGGCTGCCCGGCCGCTGCGCGCACGGTGCGCCGAAATAGCTCACTAGCCCAGGAGAGCACCCTGTCCCAGGTCCGACTGGCGCGTACCAGATAGAAGCCGAGTTCCTGAATCAGCTTACCTGGCACCGGGACCATGGTGTCTTCGACGAAAGGATCCACCGGGTTGTCGTGATCGTGGAAATACCGAACCGTTTCGACCGTCAGCGAGTCGCGGTCGAAGTGGGCTTGGAAGCCGATCTGGCAGCACAGCTTCAAGCTCGCATCGGTCCGAGTGGGGTGAATAGTACCGTCGGCCTCGTTCAGCCATTTCTCCACCGCTCGGCCCTCGCGAAACCAGTCTTGGTGGGCATCCGGATCGTCGCCGGCAAAATCAACGATGGTAGCGATCAGTTTGATGCGATCGGCCGGCTGAGGATCAGAACCGAAGAAGTCATGCTCGGTGAGTTCGCGCACCAAGCGATCACGGCCGAGGAGCAAGGCCAGTGCCTCAACCACTGTGGTCTTGCCGCAGTTATTCGGGCCGACCAGGATGGGATGCTTTTTGAAGCGAATCGTACCCTCGCGAACGCCGCGAAAGTTCACGATCTGCAGTTGCGCGATTCTCATTTTTGCTTTCGTTGAATGACTCCGGTTCAGAATATTCGGCGGGCGGCCATAAGGCTATTCAGTGGCGCTGTAAGACGACTTGGATACCCCGCAACCGGGACATAGTTGGCCTTCCGAAAGCGGACCTTCGCGATCGACTGAAATGGGCTGACTTCAGACTGTGACGAACGTCTCATCTGTGCCAGAGACGGTGGCACCGACTTCCAAGGATTGGCGAGAGGCTGAAGCAAGTCACGGATAGCGCAATAACCCGTTCTCGACTGGCGGGTGTCGGCGGACAGTCGGTTCTGAGCTCGGACTAACGATCTCGATTAGGTTCGACCTCCGCGGGCAAGGTCACCGTAATGATCAGCCCGTCATTGGACTGCGCACTCACCGAGCCGTGATGTGCCGCAGCGATTGCCGCTACCAGCGCGAGCCCGAGTCCGTGGCCACCGGTGGCGCGGCTGTCATCACCGACGCTGAACCGCTGAAACAGGCGAGGCAGGGCGCTCGATGGAACCCCAGGACCGTCATCGACGATCGACAGCTCCGCATGTCCTGTTCGGGCTGCGAGCGTTACCTGCACCGTCGTCCCGGTTGGCGTGTGCCGGAGCACGTTGTCCAGCAAATTGGCGAGCAGTTGCTGCAGCAGGCGCCGATCGCCGTTGACGCGGACCTCTGGTGCGACCGCCATCAGCAGGCGGTGCCCGCTGGCCTCGAAATCCGGCCGGTAAGTCTCGACGACGCCGGTCACCAGCTGGCTCAACGAGAGCGATACAAAGTGGCTGCGCACCGCATGCGATTCGACTTCCGAGATTCGCAGCAGTGCGGCGAAAATGTCCAGCAGTTCGCGGGATTGATCCAGTGCGGCGTCGATGTGCTCGCCCGGTTCGCTGGATGC
This sequence comes from uncultured Nevskia sp., assembly GCA_964411025.1. Lineage (GTDB taxonomy): Bacteria > Pseudomonadota > Gammaproteobacteria > Nevskiales > Nevskiaceae > Nevskia. The sequence goes on along the minus strand of CAYPJK010000240.1, from coordinate 1,722 downwards.
GCGGGCGGCTTCCAGCTGGTTCGTGAGGCGGGTCAGCGGCGTGCGCAGGTCATGGGCGATGTTGCCGGAGACCTCGCGCAGGT
>CAYPJK010000240.1:0-1629 GCA_964411025.1 uncultured Nevskia sp. | reverse complement strand
CATGCGAGATTTCAGTTGAGATGGCCCGACCACCCAGCATCCGGGTCAGCGTGAGCGACACGCGATCGAACTCGCTGCCCGAGCCATCCACCGGGATTCGCTGGCGCAGATCGCCGTCGATGATCGCCAGGGCCGTCCGATCGATGCCATTCAGCCGGGCCCGGGTGATCGCCCCGACCGCCCAGGCGGCCGCGATGCCGAGCAGCAGCAGCCCACCGAAAGCCAGGGCGGCGACCTTCTGTATCGCCCGGTCGGTGTCGTCGATCGCCGCGCGATCGGCGGCCACCAGTAGCCAGCCACCATCCGGCAACCGGCTGGTCTGCGCCTGCGCTTCGCGCAGCCCCCGGTCATGGCGCAGATGTTCGAGATAGCCCGGCTGTGGCGGCATTGCCGCGTCGAGTGCCCCCGCGATCCGCGTGCGCCTTGAATCCGACAGCAGATAGGCGAGCCCGGATTCCGCTGCAGCCAATTCGCGCCGCGCAATCAGCTCCGCCACCGCCGGTGTTCCACCACGAGCGGCCTCAGCGAGCAAGGCGCGGGTTTCGGTCGCGATGCGGTGGTCGAGCTGTTCCTCCAGTGCTTCATGCGCCACCTCATGCACCGTGGCGCCGATCGCCAGGGTCGCCAAGGCCAGCAGGATGCCCACGACGGCGACCACGCCGGTGGTCGATTGCCCGATGCGGCGCATGCCCTTAGTCCGGAACCCGGATGCAGTAGCCGGCACCGCGCACCGTTTCGATCGGATCGTGCTCGAAGCCGTCGTTGAGCTTGGCGCGCAGGCGGCTCAGATGGGTTTCGACGATGTTGGTCTTCGGGTCGAAATCAAAATCCCAGACCCGTTCCAGCAGCATCGTGCGGGTCATGATCCGGCCCGGGTTGCGCATCAGCTCGGCCAGCAGGCTGAACTCGCGCGGTTGCAGGACGATGCGCCGACCGGCGCGTTCCACAGTGCGACGCAGTTCGTCGACGACCAGGTCGCCAACCACCAGCCGGTGGGTCTCGACCCGTACCGCCGGCCGCCGGGTCAGGGCTTGCAGCCGCGCCGACAGTTCGGAAAACGCGAAGGGTTTGACCAGATAGTCGTCAGCGCCACTTTCCAGACCTTCGACGCGGTCGGCGATGCCGCCGAGTGCGGTCAACATCAGCACCGGCGCATGGCGCCCACCGGCGCGCAGCATGCGCAGCAGCGACAGACCGTCGATGCCGGGCAGCATGCGGTCGAGCACGATCGCGTCGAAATCCCGGCCGGTGGCCTCGATCAGTCCGTCATGGCCATGGGTACAGGCGGTGACCTGGTGGCCGGCCTCGCGCAGGCCGCGTGCAATGAACTCGCGGGTCTCGCGATCGTCCTCCACCAGAAGCACCTGCATGTGTCCTCCGATTCAGAGCGCGCCGAGCGCGCGCAACAGTGTGAACTGGCTACGCGCCAGCGCGATGTCCGATTGCAGCTTGGCAAGCCGCGCCTGCGCCTCGACACGGTCGGCATCATGCCGCAGCAGTGGCGTCGCATCGCCGAGCCGAACACGTGCGGCCGAGCGCTGCGCCTGCCGGGCGGTGGCCGTCACCGCGTCGCCGAGCTGCGCATTGCGTCGGGCTTCCTGTTCAACGGCGGCGATCGCCGTTTCGACT
>CAYPJK010000239.1:0-5297 GCA_964411025.1 uncultured Nevskia sp. | reverse complement strand
ATGCATCATGCTCGGGCCGCGGGCATAGATACGACCGACCTGGCCTTCCCCCAGCGGCTTGCCGCCGCCGTCGCGCACTTCGATATCGTGTTCCGGCAGTGCCGGACCGCAGAGCACGAAGTCACGGCGCCGTTCGCTGTCGGCCGATGCCACGATGGCAACGTTGCGGCTTTCCAGTGCCTGGCTGTCGAGGGTGTCGTAGCGAATGCCCTGCCCCAGCGGTGCAAAGCTCAGCGCCAGCGCCGTTTCCGCCATGCCGTAGCTGGGCACGAAGGCGGACGCCTTGAAACCGTTCGGTGCGAACTGCGCGGCGAACTTCGCCAGCGGCTCCGGGCGCACCATGTCGCCGCCGATGCCGGCGCCGCGCCACTTCGACAGGTCCAGCCCTTCCGCCGACGCCGTCTCGGCGCGCCGCGCCGCCAACTCGTAGCCGAAAGACGGGCTGTACGACAGCGTGCCGCCGTTGCGGGAGATCAGTTCCAGCCAGAGCAGCGGCCGACGCGCGAAATCGCGGGTCGGGAACATGTCGACCGAAATCTGGCAGACCAGCGGCGTCAGCAGGAAGCCGATCAGCCCCATGTCGTGATACAGCGGCAACCAGGAGCTGCAGCGATCGGTCGGGCCGATGTTCAGACCGTGGCAGGCGATGCCGCGCGTGTTGGCCATCAGTGCCCGCTGGGTCACCGCAACACCGAGCGGGAAGCGCGTGCTGCCCGACGAGAACTGCAGGTAGCAAAAATCGTCAGCACCGACCGACGGCAGCGGCGCCGGATCTTCCGGTACGGCATCCAGCACCGACAGGGTGCCGGATACCTTGAGATTCAGACCATCCACCGCCTCGGCCAGCCATTCGGCCAGCGACGCCGGCGTGAAGGCGGCCGACGCATCGGCAATCTCGATCATGCGGCGGATATGGGCGACGTAAGCCGCGCGGCCGCCGAATGCAGCCGGCAGCGGCAGCGCCGTCGGCACCAGACCCGCGTACTCGCAGGCAAAGAAGGCGCGCGCGACGTCGCCGTCGGATTCCGCGATCAACGCGACGCGATCACCCTTCTTCAGGCCGCAGCCGATCAGCTTGCGGGCCAGCACCAAGCTCTGTTCGCGCAGCTGCTTGTAGCTCAGCGCTTCGGTCAGAACCCCCTTGCCGGAATAGAAATTCATGCCGGTTGCACCCTGCGCGGCGTAGTCCAGCGCCTCCGGCAGGGTCGTGAAATCAGCGGGCCGGTAGCGGGCGAGCTCGCTCGTCGTGGGGGTAGGAAGAGTCATCGATCGAGGCAGGGCTTGGGGTTGGAAATGCGCTGAAATTGTAACGCATAGTCTGTGCCGGACTACCCGACATCTATACCTACTGGCCGGGTCCGCCGGTACCACCGCAGGACCAGCCAGAGCTGCCCCACAAACAGCATCAGCGCGCCGATCACCGAGGCCGCGCCGGTCGCCGTCAGCCCACCTTGCACGGTCGCTGCGTACAGGAATGGCAGGTAGAGGCTGGTCACCAGCAGGCGCATCCGGAATGCCGCACCGGCCCCGCCGGTCGACATCAGCAGCGGCTCCAGCGGCAACGCCCACAGGCTGACCACCGACGCGCCGAGCAGCCACAGCAGCACGTCCTTGGCCGGCACGAACGACTCGCCGATGAGAAAGCGTAGCGCCGGCTCCCGGATCGCGGCCGCCACCACCAGCAGCAGCGAGGCAGCGCCGCCGGCCGCCAGCGCCAGCTGCCAGACCAGACGCCGCAGCTTGATCCAGTCCTGCGCGGCGGCGAGGCGAGCCAGTTCCGGATACAGCGCCGGCACGATCAGCTTGGCCGGCTTGGCCACCGCATCGCCCAGCTGCTTGGCGACGCGGAACAGGGCGGCGTCACGGGCGCCCAGCAGGGCACCGACCATCAGCGTGCTGACATGGGTGAAGGCCAGCGCCAGCGTCGAATTGAGATTGGTCGACCACACGAACGACCACAGGCCCGGAAAACCCTCCGTCAACGATCCGCTGGCGCGCAGGCGGAAACCAACCAGCGCGCCCCTGGCCCGCAGGGTGGTCAGCGCCGCGGCGAACAGGAACACGAAGGCGGCGACCTGGCCGGCGAACCAGATCGCCAGGAAGGCGGTCAGCCCGGCGCCCAGCTGCCAGGCGATCAGGGCACCGATGACCCGCACCCAGGAATCGATGGCGCTTTGCCAGGCAAGCAGATCGAAACGGTCGAGCAGCCGCAGCGCGCCGGTCGGCGTCGCACTGACCATGAACACGATGACCAGCGAGTAGAGCCCGACCTCCGGCGACAGCGCCGCCGGCCAGCCCATCGCACTGCCCAGCAGCAGCACACCGAGCAGCGCGATGATCACGCCGCCGATGCCGCTCAGGGCATCCAGCAGCAGGCTGAAGCGCAGCACGCGCTGGAACTCGCCGATCCGCCCGGCATCGAGCGGTGCCGTGCCGTACTGCAGCAGCGCCTGCCAGGACTGGAACTTGGCGATTTCGCCGATCGTCTGCACGTAAGCATGCACCAGCACCAGCACGCCAAAGGCATCGACCCCCAGCGCGCGCGCCGCCAGCGCCGTCGCCCCCAGGCTCAGAACGCCGTTGAGCGCCTTGCCGCCCAGCAGGATGCCGGCGTTCGACAGGATCTGGCGAAGCGTGCCGCGGCCGGCTTCCGGCTCGGGAATCGCCTTCAGTGCGGGCTCGGCATCCGCCGCCGCATCACCCGGTGACCGGCTGCTCACGCCGGGCCGAGGAAATCGCGCTTGCCCAGTTCCACGCCGGAGTGACGCAACAGGTTGTAGGCGGTCGTCGAATGGAAATACAGGTTCGGCAGCACGAAACCGAGCAGGTAGCGCTGGCCCGTGAAATGCAGCTCGCCGAACGGCGTCCGGATGACGATCGGGCGGTCTTCCGAACCGTCGATCTGCTCGGCATCGAAGCGGCGCAGGAACGCCGCCGTCCAGTCGATGCGCTCCTTCAGTTCAGCGAAGGTCTTTTCAGTGTCGGCGCGTGGCGGCGGCTCGACGCCCGCCAGCCGCGCAGCGCCGCCCTTCACCATGTCGCAGGCGATCTGCACCTGCCGCGAGAACGGGAACATGTCCGGGTACAGCCGCGCGCCGGTGAGCACGAGCGGGTCGAGCTGCTTCGCCGCCGCATGGGCAGCCCCGATGTCGAGGATCGCCGACAGGTTGTCGAGCGCCCGCAGGAAAACCGGAATCGAAGCCTGATACATCGAAATCGTCATGAAGGTCCCCTCGAGCGGCGGCAGCGAAAATCGCGGCGGCGCAGCTTACTCGAACTCGCCGTAGCCGCCGTGCTGCCGATGGGCGATGAAGCCGGCGGCCGTCAGGGCCACAAGGATCTGGCGGCTGTGGGCCTCGTCCTGCGCCTCGATGAGCATCTCCAAGGTCGCACTCTTGGCGTGCCGGCCGGCCGACAGCCGCTCGTGGTGCACCTGCACGATGTTGCCGCCGGCCGTGCCGACGCAGCCGGCGACCCGGGCCAGAAAGCCGGGGCTGTCCTCGATCTCGATCGACAGGCTCACCAGCCGCGATTCATGTACCAGCTGGCGCAGCAGCACCGAGGCCAGCAGACGCGGGTCGATGTTGCCGCCGCAGACCAGCAGGCCCACCTTGCGGCCCGCATACCGGGCGGGATCGGCCAGCAGCGCGGCGAGCCCGGTGGCGCCGGCGCCTTCGGCAACCACTTTCTCGACATTGGCCAGCAGGCCAACGGCCCGCTCGATCGCCGGCTCGTCGACGCGCACCAGTTCATCCGCCAGCGCCGCAATCACCGGCAACGTGCGACGGCCGATGCCTTTGACGGCGATGCCTTCGGCGATCGTCGGGCCGCCTCGTACCACCGATGGATCGCCCTGCAGCGCTGCATAGGCCGAGCAGTAGCCAGCCGATTCGACGCCAATCAGCCGCAGTTCCGGCTTCACCGCGCGCGCGGCGACCGCGTTGCCGGCAAACAGTCCGCCGCCGCCGATCGGGATCACCAGAGTGTCGAGTTCCGGCACGTCAGCCAGCATCTCCAGCGCGATGGTGCCCTGCCCGGCCATCACCTGCGGATCGTCGTACGGATGCACCAGCGTCATGCCGCGCGCCTCGACCAGCTCACGCTGCATGTAATCGAAGGCGTCGCCCAGCGTCGCACCGTGAAGAATCACCTCACCGCCCAGGTCACGGGTATTGCGCACCTTCGTGAACGGCGTGTTGACCGGCATCACGATGACGCTGCGGATCCCCAGCCGCGTTGCGTGATGGGCCACCGCCTGGGCGTGATTGCCGGCCGACATTGCCGCCACGCCGGCGGCCCGTTCGGCGGATATCAGCCGTGCCAGCTTGTTCAGGGCACCGCGTTCCTTGAACGACGCCGTGAACTGGAAGTTCTCGAACTTCAGCCAGACCTCGGCCCCGGTCAGCTTCGACAACACCTTCGACGGCGCGCAGGGCGTGCGCAGGATCTGGCCGTCGATGATCCGCGCGGCATCGCGGATGTCGTCGACGCTGATCGCGAGAGGCTCGCTCATGGCAATGACTCGAAAAAAACCTTGCCGGATTATAGGAGGCGCCGTCCTCGCCCCGGCCGTGGTTCCGGCCGAAGCGGAAGACGCCCCATGCGAGCGAACCAGCACACCAGCCGCCACGAGGCTTGGCCATTCCTGCCCGGCTTCCGCTGCCTTTTCTCGTGTGGGCAACCGCTTTCCCGGCCGATCTTGGCGCGACCTTGGCGCGCTCTCGGCGACTCGCGGATAATCCGCGCCCTGCGATTCCCCGCGACCGCCGTTTCGAGCCTGCACGCCGCCATGAGCCAATACGTCTACACGATGAACCGGGTCGGCAAGACCGTTCCGCCGAAGAAGGAAATCCTGCGCAACATCTCCCTGAGCTTCTTTCCGGGCGCCAAGATCGGCGTGCTGGGCTACAACGGTTCAGGCAAATCGACGCTGCTGAAGATCATGGCCGGCGTCGACAAGGAATTCACCGGCGAAGCACGGCCGATGCCGGGCCTGAAGGTCGGCTACCTGCCGCAGGAACCGCAGCTTGATCCGGCCAAGGACGTGCGCGGCAACGTCGAGGAAGCGCTGAAGGAAATCACCGACACCCAGGCCGCGCTCGATGCCGTCTACGCGGCGTACGCCGAGGAAAATGCCGACTTCGACAAGCTGTCCGCCAGGCAGCAGGAGCTGGAAGCCAAGCTTGAAGCGCTCGATGGTCACAACCTCAACGTGATCATGGACAAGGCTGCCGAAGCGCTGAACCTGCCGCCCTGGGACGCCGATGTCACCAAGCTGTCCGGCGGCGAGCGCCGCC
>CAYPJK010000238.1:0-5321 GCA_964411025.1 uncultured Nevskia sp. | reverse complement strand
GCTCAATGGGCTTGTCCTTGCCGCCGCGATCGTCTGAATTCTTCGCCATATCCGGAGGTTGCGTTTATGCCATCAAATAATGTCACAGACGCTGTTGACGTCTTTGTCTACAGTCGTCTACTGTGCATGTAGACGATTGTATACCCGATGAAGGCCTGCCTTTTTCGGGAATCCAGACCTGAAGGGGCTCGTCACCCCGAGGAGAATGAAGATGAGCAGCCAGTCGATCCAGAAGCCTGCCCGCAACGCCAAGTCGAAGTCCGTGATGCCGGTTCGCCGCGACGCGCAGTTTCCACTGCCCGCCGACCGCGTGCATGACTGGATCGGCGACGGCAGCGTGCAGTTCACGCACCTGATGAACACCATGTCGTTGGTGATCCCGGTCGGCGAGCGCTTCTTCATCGACGCCGTCCGTCACTACCGCGACCAGATCACCGATCCGGAGTTGAAGAAGGCGGCCACCGCGTTCATCGGCCAGGAAGCGATGCATGGCCGCGAGCACGATGAATACAACGCGCGCGTCATTGAACGTTTGCCGTCGGCGGCCGTGTTCGAGAAGCGCGTCAAGGCGCTGCTCGATGCGTTCCAGACCTACACGCCGCCGGCCATGCGCCTGTCGGGCACCATCGCGCTCGAGCATCTGACTGCGATCATGGCCGACGGCCTGCTGCAGGACCCGAGAGTCAGCGCCAAGGCCGAGGCGGGCTACAGCGCGCTCTGGCGCTGGCATGCGCTGGAAGAAACCGAGCACAAGGGCGTGGCCTACGACGTCTGGGAGGCCACCCAGGGCAAGGGCGTGCAGGCCTACGTGGTGCGCGCCTTCGGCCTAGTGCTGGCGACGACCATCTTCTGGGCAATGGTGACGCCGCACTTCCTGAACTTCGTCCGCCAGGAAGGCAAGCTCACCGAACTCAAGGGCTGGCAGTCGTTCTACCGCATGGCCTTCGGCGAAGTCGGCTTCCTGCGCAAGATGGTCCGCCCGTGGTTCGACTACTTCCGCCCGGGCTTCCACCCCTGGGATGACGACAACAGCCACTTCCTGTCCGAAGTCGACCGCTTCACCGAAGCCTTCCGCACGCCGCGCGCGGCCTATCCGAAGGCGGCCTGACCGCACTGGCGCGGCTGCATCGCCGATGCACCGCGCCTTCCCATCCAAACGCCAGTGACGGGCTGCTGCTCCGCAGCCTGATGGCCCCTTGCGTCTCCAAGCATTTCCCGGAACTCCCATGGCCAGAAACAAGATCACCCGTGATGCCGCCGCCATCGTCACCGGTGCCGGCAGCGGCATCGGCCGCGCCTTCGCGCTGGAACTGGCGCGGCGCGGCGGCCGCGTGGTCTGCGCCGACATCAACCTCGCGGCTGCCAGAGAGACCGTGAAGCTGATCGAGGAACGCGGGGCGTCCGGCACGGCACTGCGCTGCGATGTCTCGAAGCTCGATGACGTCGAAGCGCTGGCCGCCAAGGCGGAAGCCTGGCTCAAGGGGCCGCCGACAGTGGTCATCAACAACGCCGGCGTCGGCGCTGGCGGCAAGCCGGTCGGTGTCACCTCGATGGACGACTGGAACTGGGTCCTCGGCGTGAACCTGTGGGGCGTGATCCACGGCTGCCACGTGTTCGCGCCGGCACTTCGTGCAGCCGGACGCGGCGGCCTCATCAATGTCGGCTCCACCGCCAGCTTTGCAGCGGCACCGATGATGGGGCCGTACAACGTGTCGAAAGCCGCCGTGCTGGCGCTCAGCGAAACCATGGCCGCCGAGCTGCAGGGCAGCGGCGTGCACATCACGGCGGTGTGCCCGACCTTCGTGAAAACCAACATCGTCAAGGACGGCCGCATCGACGCCGGTACGTCCGGCTTCGCCGAGAAAGTCATGCGCTGGACCGGCATCGAAGCCGATGGCGTGGCCCGGCAGACGCTCGACGCGCTCGATCGCAACCAGCTCTACGTGCTGCCGCAACTGGAAGCGCGCGCGATCTGGCGATTCAAGCGCCTTGCGCCGTCGCTCTACGCCCGCGGTGCCGGCGTGCTGAACCGCCTGATGACTGCGAAAGCCTGATCCCCGAATTCATTTCAATACCGAGAACTGGAGGCGCTTCCGATGCAACTCGACACCACCAAAATGCTGGCCAAGATCAAGAACACCCAGTGGGCGCTGGCCGACATCGACTGGGACGCGCCGGGTGCCGAACTGGTGACCGGCGATCCGGAGCTGTACGGCAAGCTCAAGGTGTTCATGGCCGATCTGATGTGGATCGAGCACGTCGGCGCACGCGCCTTCGCGGCAATGGCCAAGAAGGCGCCGGATGACACCCTGGCCGAGATCTACCGCTATTTCCATGCGGAAGAGCAGCGGCACGCCAATGTCGAGATGGCGCTGATGAAGCGTTGGGGCATGCTCGAGGGCGATGCCGACAACCCGATCCTGCCGGAGCCGAACATCAACCTGCGGCTGGTCATCGACTGGCTCGACACCTACAGCGACGAGATGCCGCTGGAAGTGCTTGGCTCCGTGATTCCGAGCCTGGAGATCGCGCTCGACGGTGCCCTGTGCAAGTTCCTGCTCGACACCGTCAAGGATCCGGTCTGCCATGCCGCGTTCGAGAAGATCAACGAGGATGAAGCCCGCCACCTGGGCGTCGGCTTCCACGTGCTCGAAGTCATGGGCCACGGCAAGCTGCATCAGCTGCTGGTCAAGGCTGCCGGCAACCTGCTGAACCCGAAGCTGATCATCGGCATCGCCGCCTACCTGCCGCTTCTGAACCGCATGCGCGACAACCTGGTGAAGCTGGGCCTGAAGGAAGAGCGCCTGTACGAGGCGATGAACAAGTACAAGCGCATCGGCGGCCGCACCGAACAGGGCCGGCGCAACCCGTGGTTCCAGATCATCAGCCACCAGTCGGCAATGGTGGTCGACCGCAAGTCGCTCTACCACGTGCCGGTTGATGCGCTGGTGCGCCTGACCGACTACTACCCGCGCCGTCTGCTGAAGGCGACGCCGACCTGGGTCAAGGGTTTGACCTGGAAGACGGCGGCCTGATCCAGTTTGTCCTTCATTCCCCGCGACCTGATTCGCACGGGGAATCGCAACTTCTCCGCAGCGAGTTCGCACGATGACCCAGTACCTCGACAAAGCCCCCGACGCCGGCCGCCGTTCCCGCAAGGCGGCCGATCCCTCCGCCGTGAAAGTCGTCGAGGTGTTGATCGTCGGCGCCGGCTTTGCCGGTCTCGGCAGCGCCATCCAGCTGCGCAAGGCTGGCATCACCGACATCGCCATTGTCGAGCGCGGCACCGAGGTCGGTGGCACCTGGCGTGACAACCAGTATCCGGGCGCGGCCTGTGACATCCCGTCGAATCTCTACTCGTTCTCGTTCGCGCAGAACCCGGGCTGGACGCGCGGCTACTCGGGCAGCCGGGAAATTCTCGAGTACATCAAGGGGCTGGCGCGCGATCATGACCTGCTGCCGCTGATCCGTTTCCAGCACAACGTCGAAGCGCTGGATTTCGACGGCGGGGAAGGCGTCTGGACCGTGACCCTGAGCGGCCGCGAGCCGATCAAGGCGCGCTCGGTGGTGATGGCGCAGGGACCGCTGTCAAACGCCGGCTTCCCGAACATGCGCGGCATCGAGACGTTCCAGGGCAAGAAGATCCACAGTGCCCGCTGGGATCACTCGTACGACTTCGCCGGCAAGCGGGTGGCGGTGATCGGCACTGGTGCATCGGCCGTCCAGATCATTCCGGAGCTGGTCAAGGTGGCCGACAAGGTCAAGGTCTTCCAGCGCACGCCGGGCTGGGTGCTGCCGCGGCTTGATTTCACCTCGCCGGAATGGGCCAAGACGCTGTTCGCGAAGCTGCCGGTATCGCAGACCGCCGTACGCGAGGCGATGTACTGGATCCACGAGTCGATGGCGCTCGGAATGATCTGGAACACGCCGATGACCCGCGCGCTGGAACTGCTCGGCAACCGCTTCCGCGAGATGCAGGTCAAGGACGCCTGGCTGCGCCGGCAGCTGACGCCGGACTTCCGCATCGGCTGCAAGCGCGTGCTGATGACCAACGACTACTACCCGGCGCTGCAGAAGCCGAACTGCGAGCTGATCTCGTGGCCGATCGCCAGCATTTCGGAGAAGGGCATCCGCAGCGTCGAAGGCATCGAGCATCAGGTCGACTGCATCGTCTTCGCCACCGGCTTCGAAGTGTCGAAGAACGGCACGCCGTTCCCGGTGCACGGCCTTGGCGGCCGCGATTTGAACGCCGAATGGGCGGGCGGGGCGCAGGCCTACAAGAGCGTGCAGGTGTCCGGCTACCCGAATCTGTACTTCACGTTCGGCCCCAACTCCGGCCCCGGACACAACTCCGCGCTGGTCTACATGGAATCGCAGATCGACTACATCGTCCGCTCGATCGGCAAGCGGGCGGCTGGCCAGCTCAAGTACATCGATGTCCGCGCCGACGCCCAGAAGGCGTTCAACGAGGACATCCAGAAGCGTCTGGCGAAGACCAACTGGAACTCCGGCTGCAAAAGCTGGTACCTGTCGGCTGACGGCTTCAACTCGACGATGTTCCCCGGCTTCGCGACCCAGTTCGCGCGCCAGATGGCGGACTTCCGCGAGCGCGACTACCGACTGGTCTGAGCCGCGCGGAACGGGGGCGGCTGCCTGCGCTAAGCTTTTGCAGCCGTCCCACGCCCCACGAGTCAACGACATGAGTCTTTCGCTGCGCGACCAGCTGCTGCAGGCGGGTCTGATCACCAAGAAGCAGGCCGAGAAGGCGAAAGCCGAAACCGGCAAGGCCAAGCCGCGCGGGCAGCACAACAATGGCCGGCCGGTCACTGCGCCGGCCCCGAATGCCGAAGCGCTGAAGGCGGCCGAAGCGGCACGCCAGGCCAAGGCCGCGAAGGATCGCGAGCTGATGGAAAAGGCCAAGGAAAAGCAGGCCCTGAAAGCGAAGTACGCCGAGATCAAGCAGCTGGTCGAAGCCAACAAGCTGCCGCCGGTCAGCGGCGATCTGCTCTACAACTTCACCGATCGCAAGAACAACATCCGCCGCATTCCGGTGACCCCGGAACTGCGCGCCCAGATCATCGACGGCCGCCTCGCCATCGCCCGCTGCGAAGGCCGCTATTACCTAGTGCCGGCGGCAGTGGGCGACAAGATCCGCGAGCGCGACCCGAATGCCGTCGCCACCATCAACCGCGAGCCCGAGACTGTCGACGAGAACGATCCGTACAAGGACTACAAGGTGCCGGACGACCTGATCTGGTGATCGTCGCTGCCGCTGTCGATCCGGCTGTCGCGTTTGTGGCTCGGGAACCCGGCTTTCGCCG